>JAITGR010000092.1 GCA_031280455.1 Spirochaetaceae bacterium | reverse complement strand
ACACGTCTTTGCCGAAAGACAATAGCTCGCGCACGGCGGACGAACTGACGATTTCAAACGGGGCGCGGGGAAATAACACGACTGTTTCGATCTCCGGCGCGAGCAGCCGGTTCCAGCGTGCCATGTCAAACTCAAAAGAAAAATCCCGCTCGCCGCGTATCCCGCGCACCAGGACGCCAATGCCTTCGGCGCGCATGGCATCGGTAACCAGCGTACTGCAGCGCCGCACCTGCACGTTAGGCAGTCCGGCGGCCAGCGCCGACAGCAGGCGCACGCGCTCTTCGGGAGAAAACAAACAGTGCTTTCCATGATTGTCGGCGACAAACAGCACCAGCTCGTCGAACAGCGCGCTCGCGCGTTCAACAATATCAAGATGTCCCAAGGTTGGCGGGTCGAACGACCCGGGAAACGCGGCTTTAATCACAACACCCCCAGCAGCGCCTATTTTACGTGGGAACGGTCGCCCGCCGCAAGAAACCGGTACGCTGTCCAGCACATAACCGCCGAACTAAGCGCCGCGACAAACGGAAAAACAATGACCATCTGCGCCGTATCGTCCACAATGCTAATCGCCGCGTTCTTGCCGGAAATTCCTTTGAGCGCGACTTTTGCGAAAACGCCCGCCTGCATAAGCCAGTCGTTGTCCAGCAGGGTAAACGCTATCTGCGAGCCAAATAATGCCGTGGGACCCAGCAGTTCGCGGGAAAAATCGTAGGCAAAAATACCCGTAAACGTCATGCCGGTAAACCGCGCGGCGGGAACGGCCGGCCCAGCTGCCGCCGTTTCAAATTCAAGAAATGACGGGCCTGCCGCAAGCCCAAGTTGAAAATACTTCCTGCTTGGCAGCGGATATATGCGAAAGCCGCCTGAAAAATTCAACAGCGAAAACCGCAGCGACTGCGCGTCAAGCGAAACTGCCTCGACGCCGTAGTGCGCGGAGACCGCAAGGTACAGCCAGCGCAAAAACGGCGACCAGCCCACCGCGGCGGACGCGAACCACGAGTCCTCCAGCGCCCAGTTGCCCGGCACCGTATCGGCAAACGAAACAACGCTCGTTCCCGTCCCCGCTCCCGCGTCAACATAAAAATCGCGCCGCTGCTGGGCGTTCAGCAAAACTCCGGCAAAAAAAAACGCCGCCAGCATCCCATGCCGGATAAACAACCGCATTTCAGCACTATACCACAAGCGCGCATTTTGCACTATAGTAAAACCCATGCGAACCGGCAGCGCGCTCATCATAGCCGGCGGACGCGGCAGGCGCTTGGGCTACGATAAAAAAACTATCTTGCTGCACGGCGAACCGCTCATCGACCGGCTGCTGCGCCGGCTTTCGGCACACTTCAGCGAGCTTCTGGTTTCCTGTAACACGCCTTTTACACGAACCGGCGTACAAACCGTCCGCGACACGCTGGGTACGGGGCCGCTGGCTGGAATTTACCAGGGTTTGCGCGTCTGCGAAAGCGACTACCTCTACGTAACGGCCTGCGACATGCCCCACCTTTCCTCCGCGTACATTGAACACCTTCTCGCCAAAAGCGGCGAAGGCGGCTGCGACCTGATAGCGGCAGTCCGCGAAGACGGTTTTATCGAGCCATTCAACGCGCTCTACCACAAAAACGCTCTGCCGGCCATACAACAAACGCTCGCGGACAAGCACTACAAAATCGCCCGCGCTCTGGAAAAACTACACCCCCTCCTTATATCGCCGGCAACAGTCGCCGCCTTCAACACACAAAACGGCAACTGTAACATGTTTTACAACATAAACGAACCGCGCGACCTGGAAGCGTTGTCTGGCGCCGGTTGTCCGTAGCATGGGCATAGGCGGCTTTATGGGAAGCACTGATTGCGCCATCGCGTAAAACAAACCACGGAAAAACGCGGAAAGGACACGGAATTGCGGTCTCTTTCCGCGTGGTTTCCGTGTCTTCCGTGGTTTAATCAGTGCTTCCCTTGATTTTGACAGCCATGGTAACGCGGATTAGATTCGATTTAATCAGCGTTACCCCAGCTACTGATTACCAATAATACACCGGGCGCTGCGGCGGAGGGCGGCGGGGCTTATCCAGGAAAGCCCCATGGCCGTTCCTTTGAAACGCGCTTTAATTTCGGCGTCGCTTTGGGCAAGCAGTTCTTTCAGATTAACAAAGCGCTCTATTTTTCCCCGCTCGACGTGTGCGACAGACAATGGGCGCTGGTTGTACGGGCAGGCATCCTGGCAGCAGACGCAGCCGTACAGCCGCCGCCCCCAATGCGCGCGCACGCCGGCAGGAATGCCGTCGCCGTTCCCCGACGCATACCACTGAATACAGCACTCCCGTGTGAGTGTGCCGTCGCCGGAAAGCGCGCCGGTGGGGCAGGCCCGCGCGCAGGGCGCGTTTCCCGGCGGACAGCCGCCGCACAAGGAAAAATCCGGCGGCGGCGGCAGGGCGTTCCTGTCAACAGAAAACGGCAGCGTAAGCCCGGCGATGATAAACCGGCTGCCCGCTTCCCGCGTGAGTACCAGGCTGTTCCTGCCCAGCGTTCCCAGTCCATAGCGGCAGGCGAGTTGTTTTTCGTTAAAGCGCGAGTTGCAAAAAATCCGAAAACCGCTTTTTGGCCAGAGCCCCGCCGCGCTTTTTCGCAGCACACCCGCCAGGCGTTTAAGCCGGATAACCGCTTCGCGGTAATAGTTGCAGCGGGCAAATGCGGCGATTTCGCCGGCGGCGATTTCGCCGGCGATGATTTCGCCATCCACACCCCCGGCAGACGCAGACTCGCCGGGCGGGCTATCGCCGTAACAGAACGCGCACAAAAGAACAGCGCGGGCGTTTTGCCCCAAGACCGCCGCGTCTTCCGGCAGCAAATTGCGCGCGCGGGCGCGTATAAAGCCGCTCTCGTGAGCCAGGGTTTCTATTTCACCGCTCTGTACCGGTATACGCATGGCGTTCATCATGCCGGTTTCGCGGCTTTTTTTACAGCGCCCGCAGGCGTGTGGCCGCCTTGCCGTACAGCGGCGCGAATGGCTACACTCTTTGCATGATCGTTCTGAAATTTGGCGGAACTTCCGTGGGAAGTCCGCAGGCTATAGAAAATGTGCTTGCGATAGTGCGCGCCGCGGGGAAAGACGCCCGCGTTGTCGTTGTTTCCGCGTTTTCCGGCGTTACCGACGCCCTTATCCGCGCCGCCCGCGCCGCCGCTTCCGCCAGTGCCGGCGGGCTGGACGCTTCCGGCCTTGAGCTGGCGGCGTTGAAAAAACGCCACATGGATGTTTGCGCGCATTTCCTGGATGCCGCCGGTCTTGCGCGGGCGCAGACGCTTGTCGAGGCGGCTTTTGCCGAGTTGGCGCAGCTTACGGTTTCGGTACACACGCTCAAGGAATTGTCGCCGCGCACACTCGACTACGCCATGAGTTTTGGCGAGCGCTTGTCCGCCGCGCTTATCGCCGAGATTTTCTGCCTGCGCGGCCTCCCCGCAGCCTACCTTGATTCCCGCCGGCTTATAAAAACGGACGCGCGTTTTGGGGCGGCAAAAGTGCTGCGGGAACAATCGTACGCCGCCGTTCGGGAACACTGCGGCACCGGCAAACTGTACATTGCCGCCGGTTTTATCGGCTCCACGCTGGCCGGCGAAACAACAACGCTGGGGCGGGGCGGCTCCGATTTAAGCGCGGCGCTGTACGCGGCGGCGCTCGACGCGGAGGAGCTGGAAATCTGGACCGACGTAAACGGTGTGCTTACCGCGGACCCAAAAATTGTCCGCGCCGCGTTCACCATTCCGCACATGCCGTACATTGAGGCTATGGAGCTTTCGCATTTTGGCGCGAAAGTCCTGCACCCGCCGACCATTCAGCCCGTGCTGGAAAAGAACATACCGGTGCGTATTCGCAACACATTTGAACCCGGCGGGCCTTCAACACGCATAAGCAGGGACGCGCCTGACGCCGGTACGCCGGTTCGCGGAATAAGCTCGATTGCCAGCGTTTCCATTATCAGAGTGCAGGGAACGGGACTTTCCGGCGCGGCAGGGTTCGCGTCCCGCCTTTTTGGCGCGCTGGCCGGCAGGGGCATTAACATTATTCTTATAACGCAGGCTTCCAGCGAGTATTCAATTTGCTTTGCCGTGCAGCCGCAGGACGTCCAGCCGGCGCTGGAAACAATTCGTGAAACGTTTTCGCCCGAACTGCGCGACGGCGTGCTGGACAATCCAGAGGCGGAAGGCGAGCTTTCGATTATCGCGGCGGTCGGCTCGCGGATGAAAAGCACCTCCGGCATCGCGGGCAAGGTGTTTCACGCGCTGGGACGCTGCGGGGTCAATGTTGTGGCGATAGCGCAGGGCTCGTCGGAAATCAACATATCCGCGGTAATTCCCCAAAAAGACCGCGCGCGGGCGATGAACGCCATTCACGAAGCGTTTTTTCTTTCGGGACTGCGCAGCGTCAACCTGTTTCTTGCCGGCCTTGGACTGATTGGCGGCACCCTGCTGGAGCAGATAACCGCGCAAAGCGCGCTGCTGGCCCGCAAATACAAAATCCGCGTCCGGCTGGTCGGGCTTGCCAATTCGCGCGCCATGGTGTTCAACGAAGACGGCATCGACCTGCCCCGCGCCCGGGAAATCCTCGCCGGCGGCGAGCCGTACACGCTGCGGAATTTTGTGGACAAAATGAAGTCGTACAGCCTGCCGAATATGGCGTTCTGCGATTGCACCGCCAGCGAGGACGTCGCGGCGGCGTACAGCGAGATTTTGCGCAGCCACATTCCTGTTGTTACGCCGAACAAAAAAGCGAATTCGGCTTCGCTGGAGTACTATGCTGAAATAACCGGATTTTCCCGCGACCGGGGCGTTCCCTACCTGTACGAAGTTACCGTCTGCGCCGGCCTTCCGGTTATTTCAACCTTGCGCGACCTGTATTTGTCCGGCGACCGCGTGCTGCGTATTGAAGCGGTTTTGTCGGGCACACTCAGCTTTATTTTCAACAATTTTGATGGCTCCAGGCCGTTTTCCGCGCTGGTGCGGGACGCGAAAGCCAAGGGATATACCGAACCCGACCCGCGCGACGACCTGAACGCGATGGACGCGGCGCGCAAGGCGCTCATTCTGGCGCGTGAATGCGGGATGCCGCTGGAATTCTCGCAGGTAGCTATCGAGCCGGTGCTGCCGCCGGAATGTTTCGCCGCGGACTCCATCGACGACTTTTTCGCCGCGCTCGAAAAGTCGGACGGCGACTTTGAGGCGGCCCGCGAGCGGGCTGCGCGCGAGCAAAAGGCGCTACGGTATGTCGCGGTTATCGAAGAAGGCAGGGCGGCGCTGCGGCTGCGCGCGGAGGGGCCGAACAGCCCGTTCCGCTCGCTTACCGGCGCGGATAACATTGTCGTTATTACCAGCGAGCGCTACAACACGCTGCCCCTGGTCATCAAGGGGCCGGGCGCCGGAGCGCAGGTAACCGCCGGCGGTGTTTTTGCCGACATTGTGCGCATCGCCGGAACGCTTGTATAAGCGCCGGGCGCTGCGGACATTACCGCCTGATTTTTACCGCCTGGTACCATGCCCCTTTTGTCGTGCCACGCTTGGCTATAAAGCCGCCGCAGACCAGCAATTTTAGATTTTTCTTGGTTGTTTCCGCGTTTAATTCGAGCCGCGCGGTAACATCGCTTGCTGTCCATTCCGGTTTTTCACTAAACAAATTCAGAATAAGACGCGCCGTACGCGGCAAATTCGCGTTGTTGTACGCGGCGAATTCCATAAACTTCGCTTCCAAATGCCGTTTTTGTTTTTGCAGCGTTGTCAGAAAAAACGACAACCACGGTTCATAATCAACCTCCGCCTGGTCTGCCGAAAACCCAATGTTTTTTTGCGTCCGCTGCAACGCGGCGTAATAGCTGGTTTTGGCGCTTTCGATAATCGCCTCTATTGAACTATACGGCACATAGGCATAGCCGGATTTCAAAAGCAGCATTGCCGTCAGC
>JAITGR010000048.1 GCA_031280455.1 Spirochaetaceae bacterium | reverse complement strand
TACGAGACCTTTGGCTATGTGCGCCGTATGCCCAAGTGGAATACCGAAAACGCGGCGGCGCGGGAGTACCTGCTGGGCGTAGCGGAGTTCTGGGTGCGCGAGTGCGACATTGACGGCTGGCGGCTCGATGTTGCCGGCGAGGTTTCGTTCGATTTTTGGCGGGAATTTTCGGCGCGCCTTCGCGCGCTTAAACGCGGGTTTTACATTACCGGCGAGATTTGGCACGACGCTTCGCGCTGGATTAACGCCGGTTATTTTGACGCGGTGATGCAGTACCCGCTCGTCGGCATTATTCTGGAGTGCTTTGTCGCCAAAACGCTCGCCCCGCCTGATTTTACCGCGCGGCTCTTTCGTCTGCTGGCCCGTCTTCCGGCGGCGTCTGGCCGCGTGGCCTTCAACCTGCTGGACTCGCACGACACCAGCCGGGTGCTGACGCAGGCGGCGGGGGATAAACAGGCGCTTAAAAACGCGTTTACCATGCTGTTTCTGCTGCCGGGCTCGCCGTGTCTGTATTACGGCACGGAAGCGGGCCTGGCCGGCGGGGGCGATCCGGACTGCCGCCGCCCCATGCTCTGGCAGCCAGACGAGCGCGACGAGGACTTGTTCGGCTTTTTTAAGCGCCTCATTGCGCTGCGCAAAGAGCGTATTTCGCTTATCAATAATTCTGTGATACACTATAGCCAATCCGGCGCTGTGCATGTTTGGGATTTTACCAACGGGCCGGAGACGATTCGCGCCGTGTACGATGGCGCTATTCTGGAGGTAGAGACATGAAGGCACTTGGCGCCGCGTTGTGGGCGGTGGTTTCGGTTGCGGCGCTGGGGGCGGCGCTTTTTCTGTTGGGCGCGCTGCGGGAAAGCGGCGAGCTGCGTTCCGCGCGCCTCGCGGCGGAGCGGGAGCGTCTGGCCGCCGGTAAAATCGCCGGCAGTCTGCTTGTCTGGCTGGACAACGACGACTGGGCGCGCGCGGTTATAACGGCGTTCAACACGCGCTATCCCGATGTAAAAATTATCTACGAAAAGGTCGGCAATGTCGATTCGCGCGGCAAGGTTTCGTTGGACGGGCCGGCAGGCATTGGGCCGGATGTGTTCCTCATGCCGCACGACCACATTGGCAACGCGATTATCGACGACATTTGCCTGCCGTTCGAGCGCGAGGCGCAGGAGCGGTACGCCGGCCTTTTGTTGGAATCTTCGGTAAAAACCTGCACGTTTGACGGCGACCTGTACGCGCTGCCCATTTCTACCGAAAACCTGGCGTTTTTCTACAATAAAGATTTGCTGGCCGGCCAGCCGCCGCCAAAAAGTTTTGAGGATATTTTCGCGTTTGCCAAGAAGTGGAACAATCCGCAGGCGAACAAGTACGCGCTGCGCTGGCAGGTGGACGATTCGTACCACAACTACTTTTTCCTCGCGGCGGCGGGTATGCGGCTGTTTGGCGAAAACATGGACGACTACAAAGAGCCTGGCTTCGATTCGCCGGAGGCGCGCGCCGGCGTGGAGTTCCACACCAGCATACGCGCGTATTTTAACGTGAACACGTCCGACGCGACCTGGGATTCGACGGTTGCCGCGTTCCAGCGCGGCGAGGTGCCGTTTACGATTACCGGCCCCTGGGCGATAGGCGACGCGAAAAAAAACGGCGTCAACTTTGGCATTACCAAACTACCGGCGATTCGGGGGGTGCAGCCGCGCTGCTTTAGCGGGAACATTGTCGCGGCGGTCTCCAGCTACACGAAAAATCCCGAAGCCGCGCGCGCGTTTACCGATTTTTTGGTGAGTGTGGAGGGCGCGGCGATTCAGTTTGAAGTTACCGGCAAACTTGCGGCGTTTAAGGACGTGGGCGGCGTGCCCGGACTCCGCGACGACGCGCATCTTGCCGGTGTTATGGAGCAGGCGCCGTTCACCGACCCCATGCCGGTCATTCCCGAAGTGTACCAGATGTGGGACGCGATGAAGGCGCTTTTTACGTTTACCTGGGACGGGCAGCTTTCGGCGGAAGCGGCGCAGCAAAAAGCGATGGACACCTACGACACCGCGCTGCTTATGGCCGGTAAGTCCAGAAGCTGGGCCGACTGATGAAGAGCCAAAAATTACATTTTTGGCTCTTCATCTTGGAGAAACGGCATAGAGCCGTTTCTCCAGCCAAAATCGCCAGTCAAAATCGCAGGATGAATCAAGGTTGTCCCCCCCAATTGGTTGTTTGGGGGCGGGCGCTAATAGCGGGAGGTTTTGTATGAAATACATAGCGGCGTTGTATTCGGCTGTTGTGTGGGGTTCCGGGCAGTTTTTGAACAAACAGAAACTGAAAGGCGTTATCTTTTTCGCGCTGCAGGTTGGGTGTATAAGCTGCGAGCTTTTTACCGCGCCGTTCTGGCGGAACATTGCCCGCGCGGCGGCGGCGGACGGCGCGTTCGCGGCATTGGGGGGCGCGGGGGCTGTCGAAAAATGCCGGTTCTTCTTCGCGCGTCTGGGAGAGCAGCTTGCGGATATTCACAACTGGGGCTTTTTTGTCAAAGGCGTCTGGGGGCTTGTAACGCTGGGCAGCGTACCGCGCGTGCACGGCGCGGAAGTGTACGACCATTCAATAATGCTCATGCTGGGCGGCATTATCGCCGTGCTGGTTCTGGCGCTGTTCGCGGCGGTGTGGATTTTTAACATACGCGACGCGTATAAAACGCGCGTACAGATTGAAAACGGTGTGCGGCTTTCCAGCATCGACTGGTTTCGGCATTTGTGGCGCTCGTCGTTTGAATACATTATGATAGCGCCCGGCATACTGCTGGTTATTTTTATATCAATCATTCCGATAGTCTTTGCTATTCTGGTCGCCTTTACCAACTACAACGCAAACTTTATACCGCCGCGCCGCCTTGTTGAATGGACGGGTTTTGAAACCTTCGCGCGCATAGCGGGGATAAAAATATGGGGCGGCACTTTTGTACGGATTTTTGCCTGGACGGTCGCCTGGGCTTTTCTTGCGACGTTTACCTCCTACATTTTCGGCATGGTGCAGGCGTGTATACTCCGCTCTAAACTGGTAAAGTGGCCGTCCGCGTGGCGGGCGATTTTCATTCTGCCCTGGGCTGTGCCCGGCCTTGTTTCCATGCTTGTATTCAAAGTGCTGCTCAACAAGGAAGGCGCGATAAACCAGATGCTGCTCAAATGCGGCGCTATTCAGGAAGCCATCCCCTTCCTGTCCGACGTCTTTTGGGCGCGCCTGTGCCTGGTGGCGGTCAACGTCTGGCTGGGCTTCCCGTACTTCATGGTGCTGATAGGCGGCGTTATGGCGACTATTCCGGCGGACTTGTACGAAGCGGCCGCGTTGGACGGCGCGCGGCCGTTTAAGCGCTTTACGGCGATAACGCTGCCGTTTACGCTCGCCTCGACCGCCCCGCAGATTCTTATGAGCGTTACGTTCAATTTTAACAACTTTAATTTGATATACTTTCTTACAGGCGGCGGGCCGGCGAACCCCGCTTTTCAGATGGCGGGATCCACGGATATTCTCATTTCGTGGATATTCAAACTGACGCTCGACCAGCGCATGTACAACTATGCGTCCGCGTTGAGTATATTCATTTTTGTAATCGTCGCGTCCGTTTCGGCATGGAATTTGCTGCGTACGCGGGCGTTTAAGGAACAATAGCCTTGTTCGGAACCCCTGTTGGTTTCCGAACAAGGCTTTGCGGTTTTGCAGCCTAAAGGCTGCAAAACACGCTTTTTTTAGTGGTTGTTGTTCGGAAACTGAAGTTTCCGAACAACTCTAATAATTGAGGGTATATATATGAATTCATACAGAATAAAAAAGCATGTGTGCACGGCGCTTATTCATGTTGAACTGCTTGTTGTCGCGGCGCTGATTGTCTACCCGCTTCTGTGGGTCATAGGCTCTTCGCTGAACGCCTCTCCGGGGATAGCCCGCGCCGGCATTATTCCAGACAAGCTGACGCTGCAAAATTACGTTAATTTATTTACCAAAACAAACTACGGCCTGTGGTATTTGAACACGCTGTATGTGGCGGCCATTACCACGGTGTTTTCGATAGTTATACACACTATGACGGCTTTTGTGTTTTCGCGCTTTACGTTTAAGGGGCGCAAGGCGGGGCTTTTGTTTGTGATGATACTGCAAATGTTCCCCAGCTTTATGGGGCTTACCGCCCTGTACATGGTCGCGCTCAATTTTGGTATGCTCGACAACCTGAATATGCTGGTAATTATTTACGTTGCCGGCGGCATACCCGGCAACATTTGGCTTGTGCGCGGCTACATGCTCAACATACCGCGTTCCATGGACGAGGCCGCCGCGATAGACGGCGTTACAAAAATGCAGTTGTTTACCAAAATCATCCTGCCGCTGTCCTCGCCAATTATTTTCTTTATCGCCGTTACCAGTTTTATGGGGCCGTGGATGGATTACATGCTCCCGCGCTATCTGGTAAACCAGAACGCCAAACGCACCCTCGCCATAGGGTTGTTTGACCTGATAAACGGCACCAATGCGGATTTCGCCGCCTTTTGCGCCGGCGCGGTTCTTATCGCCGTGCCGGTAACGGCGCTGTACATGGTTTTTCAGAAATATCTCATGCAGGGGCTTATGGCCGGCGCGAACAAGGGCGAATAGCGCCCGCGCCGCTGGCGCTATTCGCCGGCAACGCCCAGTTCCCGCGCAAGGCTTTGGGAAAGCCCCGCGCGGGAAAACGCCGCCGCCGGCTCGCGCGGGGCGGGGCGCGCAAGGCCAAGCGCCGCAAGCAGCTCCCCCGCGCCGTCCACCCACGCCGCGCCGTCCTCCGCCAGACGGCGGCAGCCTTCGCCAAAAAACACCGGCACCCCCTCAGCCGTCTGGCGCGCGGCGACCAGCAGTTCGCGGTTTTGTTCCAGCGCAAAGTCAGCCGTTATAAGCGCGCCGGATTTTTCGCCGGCCTCTACAACCAGCGTCGCGCGGCACAAGCCGGCAATAATCCGGTTACGTTCGGGAAACTGCCACTTACGCGCCGTTGTGCCGGGCGGGTACTCGCTAACGAGCGCGCCGCCGCCGTCCACAATGCGCTGCGCAAGCTGCCGGTGCGCCGCCGGATACACTTCGTCAACCGCCGCGCCCAGCACCGCGCAGGTAGCGCCGCCGCCGTCCAGCGCCGCGCGGTGCGCCTGCGCGTCTATGCCCAGCGCAAGGCCGGATACAACGCACACCCCCGCCGCCGCAAGCTCCCGCGCCGTCTGGTAGACCCAGCCCATTGCGGCGGCGGCGGGCCGGCGCGTCCCCACAACCGCCAGCGCGCGCCCCCCGTCGGCCAGCGCGGCAAGACTGCCGCGGTAAAAAAGAAGCGGCGGCGGGTCGTAAATTGCTTTAAGAAGCGGCGGGTAGACCGTCTCCCGAATAGAAACCCCGTGAATCCCGCGCCGGCTCATAACCAGCGCGTCGCCCTCCGCCGCCGCAAACGCCGCCGCGATGGCCGCGGCGTCCAGCTTCCTGCCGTCCGCCCCGCCGGAGTCGGGACTATCAAAGTCGAACAAGCCCTGGCTGTCATGCGGCGCGGCACACAAAGCGGCGAGCGCCGCCCGCGTCAAGCCGCGTAAATCGCCCTCCCGCTCTAGGCACAACGCCAGGCGCGTTTTAAGCCGCGTTTTTACCGGCAGGCGGCAAATAGCCAGGTCTAGCAAGCCGCGTTCAGCCATCAGCCTTTTCGCGCGCTTACGCTGAAGCGTCCGCTGAAGCGTCCGCTGAAGCGGCCGCGTCCGCGTAGGCCGCCTCGCGCAGTTCTTTTATATCCGCGTCCGCCAAATAGTCGTCAAACGGCATCATCCGGTCGATAAGGCCATCCGGCAAAATCTCCACAACGCGGTTGGCGATTGACGAAACAAATTCGTGGTCGCGCGAGTTGAACATCACAACACCCGGAAAGGCGATAAGCCCGTTATTCAGCGCCGTAATCGACTCCAGGTCAAGGTGATTCGTCGGTTCGTCCAGCACCAGCACATTCGCGCCGGAAAGCATCATTTTGGAAAGCATACAACGCACCTTTTCGCCGCCAGAAAGCACATTCACCGGCTTCAGCGCCTCGTCGCCCGAAAAAAGCATACGCCCCAAAAAACCGCGCACGTATGTTTCGTCCCGCTCGCTGGAATATTGGCGCAGCCAGTCAACAATCGATTCAGTCCCCTTAAAAAACGCGCTGTTTTCGCGCGGAAAGTACGAAAAACTCGTCGTCTGCCCCCAGTAAAAATCGCCGGAATCCTGAGAACGCACCCCGCAAATGCAGTCAAACAGCGCCGCCTTCGCGCGGTGTTCGCTGCCGGCAAACGCGATTTTGTCGTTCTTGTTGACAATAAGCGAAAAATTGCGCAACACCGGCTTCCCCTCGCATTCGCAGCCCAGTTTGTCGATGCGCAGCACGTTGTTGCCAATCTCGCGGTTCGGCTTAAACCCGACAAACGGAAACTTGCGGCTGGTCGGCGCGAGGCCGTCTAAAT
>JAITGR010000045.1 GCA_031280455.1 Spirochaetaceae bacterium | reverse complement strand
CTCCAGGGCGGCCTCGGCGTACCCGGCGGCCTCCTCCGGCAATTCTTCCAGGGCGGCCTCGGCGTACCCGGCGGCCTCCTCCGGCAATTCTTCCAGGTCGGCCTCGGCGTACCCGGCGGCCTCCTGTGGCAATTCTTCCAGGGCGGCTTCGGCGTACCCGGCGCTCTCCTCCGGCAGTTCTTCCAGCGCCTCAACGTCAGCGGCGGCGGCGGGCGGCAGCGCCGTAACCGGCGGCGGGGGAGGGGCGGGGGCTTTCCGCCGCGCTTTTTTGGTACGCGCCGCTTCCTCGCGCAGTTCCGGCGGAATGGCGCCGGTAACGTGGGGCGGCAGCAGGGCGCTTGTCGCGTCGAGTATGCGCTTCAGTATTGTTTCGAGCTTCAACTCCTCGTCCGCCATGCCGTCCGTGCGCTGGCCGAGCGCCGCAAGCAAATCGTCCCAGGATTTTTCAAAAAACGAATCGATGTATACGTCAGTCTCCGAGCCCTTTTTTACCGAAATCCCGCGCCGCAATTCCTCGCGTATATCGTCGCGCCGCTGTTCAAGCTCGCGCCGCCATTTGGCCCAGTCAAGCTCGCCTTTCAGCTCGTAATAGTCGGAAACCAGCCGCACCTGGAGCGATTTCAGCCTGTTTTGTACCAGCACAACGGGGTCGTGCTTCAGGTTAAAAAGCAGAAAACATACAATAAAACAGCTTAGCGCGCCGCAGCCGAGCATCAGAATTTTCATACCGCGCGGGAATTCAAACAGGCGCTCCTCGCACAAACGGCCAACGAGTATGTTTTGGCTTGTCTTGCTCGTCAGCAGCACGTAGGTCGTATGCTGCTGGTCTTCCAGCGTGGTGGCCGCAAGCAGACCCGCGTTCCAGAGCAGGGCGATTTTTTCTTTAAGCCCGTCCGCGCCGGCTGACGGCAGACCGGTAACAATACCGCGCGGCTGCGAAATAAGAGCGACACTGCCGCCGGTTACCCCGGGCGCGCCGGCCAGATTTTCGGCAATCGCGCCGCCGGCCAGCGAAAAAAGCGCGATACCCTGGTATACCTCCAGCGAATCAAAGACCGGAAAGTAAAAAACCACCTGCGCGCCATCGTTTTCAAAATGAATTTCGGGTTCAAACGCGCTGCCGGCTGTCATGCGCCCGCTGACCGGAATAAACCCCGCCGCCTCGTAATAATTCCGGTAACTGATGGTATCGCCCCGCCGCCAGAGCACATCTCCCGGGTCGCTGGAATAGTGAATCCGCAGTCCCCGCGCATCCAGAAACCGCACCCGCTGCAAAGCCGGCACCGCCGTTTGCAGGGAGCCGATAATCCGCGCCCGCTCAAAAATGTCTTCGCGGCTCTGATTCAGCGAAAAACTACGGCGAACCGCCGGTTCAGCCACAACACCCGCAAAACGAATCTGCAATTCATCAAAATACCGCTGCGTAAGGCGGCTACTTTCTTTAAGCTCATCACGAAAAACCTGCGTAACCGACGGGTCATAAAATCGCAGTTCAAGAAAATCGAACAGGCTCGTAAACGCCAGCACCGCGAAACCGGCAGAAAGGAGAATAGTAATAAGTAAACTGATCGCAATTTTTCTGGAAATAGACACCTTTCATTCGCTGCCGCGGTACCTCAATACAGTATCGGCGTTAAAAAAACGCCCCTTAACCTGGATAATGTACCGAAAATCCGCCCAAAGTACAAGTTGCGGTCAGGGAAGCACTGATTTATTCGGATTTAACCACGGAAAGCACGGAAACCACGCGGAAAGAGACCGCAATTCCGTGTCCCTTTCCGCGTTTTTCCGCGGTTTGTTTTACGCGATGTGCTTTCGCGTTGCCCAAGCGCGCGCGGGAGCCGCCGCAGATGGACGGGGCGGGGCGACCCCATTACAGATAAAAACGGCTGCCGGTATCATACCCTATGACCCTAAAGGAAATCGCCGCGCTCGCCGGAGTTTCCATAGGCACCGTTGACCGTGTTATCTACAAGCGCGGACGAGTGTCGCCGGAAACCAAAGCCAAAATTGAAGACATTATCGAACGGTTTCAGTGGACAACCAACCCGCTGGCGCGCAGCCTTAAACGCCGCAAGCCGTACCGGTTTTGCGCGCTGCTGCCCAGCCAGAGCGACGATACCGGCTATTGGCGGCAAATGCTTTCCGGCATCCAGAACGCCGAAAAAATGATAGCGCAGCTCGGCGTAGAATCCCACATCATCGAATACGACCGCCACAACAGCGCGTCTTTTACCAACGCGGCAGCCGGCATACTCCAGAGCAGACCCGACGGCCTCATCATTCCGCCGGTGATACCCGAATCGACGCTGCCGTTCATAGCCGACGTACAAACCGAAGGCATCCCCTACATTTTTGTCGATGCCGCAATCGCGCAAATGTCGCCCTGCTGCGTCATCGCGCAAGACCCGTGGAAAAGCGGCTATTTCGCCGCAAAAATGCTCCGCCTCGCCGCCGCCGCCCCGCCGTATTCCCAGATACCCGGGCGGCCTTTCGCCGTCCTTGTGGAATACGGCGGCGACTACCACCTGCAAAAACGGCGCGACGGCTTTCTCGCCTACGCGCGCGAAGCAGACATGCCCGTCATTGTCCGTGAATACCCGGACAACGGGGCGGAACCCTCCGGCCAAGCTATAGAAGATTTTCTGCGAGCGCAAAATTTGCGAACGCAAAACAGCCTCGCCGGACTCTTTGTCGCCAACGTCATGGTCAGCCGCCTTGCCGCCGCCGGCGCCCCGTTCAACTTCCCCGTCATAGGCTACGACCTTACCCCCGAAAACCGCCGCCTGCTGGAATCCGGCGTCATAACCGCGCTCATCTCGCAGCGGCCGGAAGAGCAAGGGCGGCAAGCCCTCCTCAACCTGTACCGCGCCGTCGTCCTTGAACAACACATACCCGCCACGATAGAGCTGCCCATCAACATATACTTCCGCGAAAACCTCCCGCCCGCGTGACGGTTTTTCCGTATTGATGGGAACCTCTAAAAACCGGTTGTTTTTAGAGGTTCCCTTGCGGTTTCTCGCCCTACGGGCTGCGTAACGCGCATTTTTAAGCGGTTCATCTCTAAAAACTGAAGTTTTTAGAGATGCCCTGATGATTAAAATTCTGCCATAAGAGGCTGTTGCAAAAGCCGGTTACTTTTGCAACAGCCTCTGATATAAAAACCGCCTGCCGCACTAACCCTTTTCGGCTGGAAAACTTTTTAGGCAACGCGGGGGCTGACAAAAAACGCCGGCTGCCGGTATACTAAAACTGGCGGCTGGCTGGCGATTGCCGCGAACAGCCGCCGTTGCGGTTTTTGCGCGACCGGGCCATTAGCTCAGTTGGTTAGAGCAGTGGACTCATAATCCATTGGTCCTAAGTTCAAGTCTTAGATGGCCCAAAAATCCCGAGGCAGCGCCGGCGCGGCATGAGCAGAGAGTTACGCGAGTTTGAGAAACGCCTTCGCCTGCCGCGCGGCACGCGGTTTTTGGCCGCTGTTTCGGGCGGCGCGGACTCCGTCGCCATGCTCGCCGCGCTTGCGGCGCTTCGTGAGCGCCGCTCCTTTGCCCTGTACTGCGCCCACGTTGAGCACGGCATACGCGGCGCGGAATCCCAGGAAGATGCCCGCTTTGTCCGCCAACTCTGCCAAAAACTGAATACCCCGCTGGATACAATCTGCCTGCCGGCAGGAAAAGTCGCCGGCAGAGCCGCGCGGGAAGGCTCCGGCATAGAGGCCGCCGCGCGGGAAGAACGGTACGCCGCACTTACGGCAAGCGCCGCGCGCTGCGGCGCGGACTGGATACTGCTTGCCCACACCCGCGATGACCTTTTGGAGACCGTGCTCTTGCGCCTGTTGCGCGGCTCGGGGCCGGGCGGGCTTCGGCCTATGCGGCGGCGGCGCGGCGGCGACGGCACCGCCGCGGGACTGTTCCGCCCCATGCTGGACATCGAGCGCCGCGACGTGCTGGCGTACCTGACCCAAACACAAACCTCCTGGCGCGAAGATGCCACCAACCGCGACATTCGCTACACACGCAACCGCGTCCGCCACAAACTAATCCCCGTTTTAGACGAATACTTCCCCGCCTGGAAAAAAAACCTCCACAACGCCGCCCGCACCCAGGCACTCGCCGCCGCCGCCCTTACACACCGCGCCGCCGCCAGCATAGTTATGCAGCCGGACGGCGGCGCGCGCATCACCGGCTTTGCCGCCCTGGACACGCTCATCGCCGAGGAAGCGGTTTTTGCCGCGATGAACCTCCTCGCGCCGCATCCGGCCATGGCAGACACCCTCCCCCCTGCCGATGCGGACAGACCGCGAAAGCGGACCGTCCGGCGGGAAGCACTGCGCCGCTGGATAGCACGCGGCAGGCCGGCGGATACGGCGGCAGCGGACAGGGCGGACACAGTAGGCGAATTCGGTAGATTTGTGGTAAAACGGCTCCCTAATGGCGATGTCGAAGTTCACCATAAAAAAGAAATGTGCATGGAAGAAGGGCGGACACTCGTCCTAAAAACAAAAACAGGCATCGTGGTGCTGCACTAGGTCATGGCCGCAAAGCGGCCTTGGTTTAGTTTACGCTTTGCGTAAACTAAACGCTAACCAAAACGCCATGGATGCGCCGCCATGGATGGCGGCTGGTGTCCAAGTGTGCGGAGTTTGGCTTTGCCAAACTCCGCAAGCTAAAAATCCGCATGGATGCGGATTTTTAGCCGCGCAAGGGATAGGAGCGGAATGGTTACGGGGTACTCGCCGTAACCATTGGAGCGGATAGCCCGGTCTGCCGTAGGCAGATGCGCCCGTATGCTTCCCTAATGGCGGGGATGCTCCAACAGCATGTCGATGTCAAACTCGCAGGCGGTGCAGGGGGTGGTGATGTTGAAGTTGGCGAGTACTTCGGGGTGGACTTCCCCAAATATGCCGATGGGGTGGTCTTTGTATATGAGGGCGGCGGCTCTTCCGGTGATGAAGCGGGGGTCGGCGGTCTCGCGCACGGTGTACGCACGGTTGAGGTAGTAAAAGAGGGTTTGTATTTGGCAGGCTATGACGTTGTAGTTGGCGTCCGGCGCGGCGTGGAGTATGCCGGTGTACTGGCGGGTGGCGGCGCCGCTGTTGCGCGATGGGTCTTTGTAGGCGATTTTGCCGATTTCATAGAGTAAATGTGGGTAGGCGGCGTTCGCTGATACGCTTTCGCTGGTCATAAGGTTGGGGAGTATGCTGTCACGGACGTACTCGTATTTTTCGCTCATGGGGTTGGCTATTTGTATGGCGCGGCTGCCGTCTGTGCGCATGTTGTCGATGAGTTCGGCGCGCGAGGTTAGGTAGTTGTATATCATTTCCTGGTAGCCCATGCCGGTGAGTGTGGCTTTGACTGCGCGGCTGAGTGTGGTGAGCGGCGATAGTCTGCCTATGGTAAAATCGGCGGGTTTTTGCGGGGTAAATGCCGCGAGTCCCCGGCCTATCATTATGTCTTCGACGATGTCCGCGGCGTGGAGGTAGTCGTTGCGGTATTCGGCTATGCGCGCGAGTATGCCTTCTTGTTCCGCGGCACCTGTTTCCGCGTGGGGGGCGCCGCGTTCCTGGCCGTGTGTTTTTTCGGCGCCGCAGCCTATGCGTTCCAGCGCCGCAACGCATTCTTTGGCGCTGACTGGTTCGCCTAAAAACCGGTGGACGCGCGCGAGTGAGCAAAAAACGCTTTCCTGGAAGTAGAATGGTGTTGTGTATAGTTTTCCAAAGGCGGTGTCAAAGGCGCTGCGGATTTCGACAGGTTCTATTTCATAGCCCTGGTCGGCAAGGTCGCAGGCGGCTATTGATGCGGAGAGGGTTACTGCCTGGAGGTCGGTGCCGGTTAGTTCTATAAATAGTTCGCTGTCGCCGACTTGTACCGCGCCTAAATCTGCTGAATTGATGATGGGGGGGTACGAAAGGATCGCGCCGCCGGCATCTGTCAGGAGCGGGTGCAGGGGTTCATGTTCGAGTATGAACGCATACTCTTTGCCTTTGGGGTGGCGCGCGAGGATTTCGCGCAGGGTGAGGGAGCCTTCCCACTGCAAGGGTTCAAAAGCGGCG
>JAITGR010000008.1 GCA_031280455.1 Spirochaetaceae bacterium | reverse complement strand
GGGCCGTTGACGGCGCAGCCCATTATGGCGATGGTTGCTTCTTTTTCCAGCGCGTACAGCCGGCTAATCCAGCGCGCGGTAAAGGCGTGCGTGTCAAAGGCGCACCTGCCGCAGCGCGGGCACGACACAATGCGTATGCCGGTCATGCCCTTACATCTATTGTCGGCGTCTGGCAGGCATTCGTAAACAGCGGCGATGATTTCCCGCGCGGCGATGACTTCGTTCTCGGCGGTGTCGGAGAGTGAAACACGCACGGTGTCGCCGATGTTTTCGAGCAGCAGTGTGTACAGCGCGGCGGTGCTGCGGACGAGGCCGGCGACGAGCGGGCCTGCTTCGGTTACGCCGATGTGGAGCGGTATGTCGGTGTGTTGCGCGAACAGGCGGTTGGCGGCGATTGTTTCGCTGACGGAGGATGCTTTTAACGATACAAGTACCGCGTCGAAGTTTTCCCGCGCAAACACGTCCAGTTCGCGGAGCGCCGCCTCTACGAGTGCCTGTACGCGGTCTATTTCGCCGGCTGCTATGCGTTTGCGGAGGTCTGCGGGTATGCTGCCGGCGTTCACACCGATGCGTACCGGTACGTTATGGGCGGCGGCTTTGTCCAGTACTTGTACGACGTGTTCTTTGGCACCAATGTTGCCCGGGTTGATGCGGAGTTTCGCTATGGGGTAGTCCAGTGCGCGCAGGGCGATTTTGTAGTCAAAGTGTATGTCGGCGACGAGCGGGAGTGTTACCATGCCGGCGAGTTCGCCGACGAGTGCCGCGTCGTCGAGGGTGGGGACGGCGAATCGAAGCAGGCGGGCGCCGCTGGCCGCAAGTGCGTTTATGCGGGCAATGAGTGTATCTCCTGCCGCACCGCATAGTCCTTCGCGGGTCAGCGGGTCTTTCCACATGGTTTGTATTGCGATAGGGTTGTCGCCGCCCAAAGCGACCGGCTCCCCGCGCCCGCCGCCAACAATAACTGTCCGAGTCCGCCTGTCAGCCATACCTGCGTATTGTACCATAGTGCGTGTGCTGAAATCAAGGTCAAGCGCTCAAGCGGGGTGTTGAAGGCCGCGCGGGAATTCCCTGTTGGGGAGAAAACCGGTATGCTTGGTGTGTGGGTTACGAAATTGAATTAAAGGCGCACGTTGCCGATGCCGAAGGTACGGCGCGGCGGATTGGCGGGTTTGCGGACTTTTTGTTTGCGTACGAAAAAAAAGATGTGTACTGGTTCAACGCTGCCGCGGACTTGCCGTCTGGTGTGCGTGTCCGTACAGAAAGCCGCACGGCCGCGGACGGCGCGCGTTCCTGCCATACGCTGGTTACGTACAAGCGGCAGGAAAAGCGCGGCGGGCTCGAGGTCAACGAAGAAAAAGAATTTTGCGCCACACCGTCCGGCGTGGCTCGACAGGGCGGGGAGAGCGCCGCCGCTGTGGTTGGGGAGCTGCTTGCACGCGCCGGTTTTTCCGCCGGTTTTACCAAGGCAAAAAGCGGCTCGTGCTGGCGCTGCACACCGCCGGACGCGCCTGTCCTGCCTGTTACGGTCGAATTGTCGCTGGTCGAGCCGCTGGGCTGGTTTTTGGAACTGGAGATTATACGCGGCACGAAACGTCATGCGCACGCGGCGCGGCTGGTGCTGTACGATGTTCTGGAAAAGGCGGGTATTTCCCCTGCGTGTATAGAACCGCGGTACTATGCCGAAATGCTGCAAGAGAAGCGATGATTTTCCAGATTTCAGTTGCCAGATTTCAGATTTCAGACCTTCCTCCGGCATATCAGAGCATAGCAGACGCGCTGGAACGCTCCGAATTCTCGCCGGTCGCGCAAAACCGGTTCCGCGACGACATTCTAAACCTGAAGCGCGTCCTGGACACCGGGCTTACAAGAAAACGCGCCGCGTTCCTGCCCAAAAACCGCCGCCCGGGAGCGCCTGGAAGGAAGCATTACGCCATAAGCCCTCGCGCCGGCGCGCGGTTCAGTCAAAAAGAGCCGTTAAGGGAACTTCGAGCGTTTTGGCAATTTTAATGACGACATCAATGGAAGGAATGACCCGTTTTGACTCTATGTAGTAGAGGTGGCTGTGCGAAATCCCCGCCGATGTCGCCAAATTAAGCACAGAGATTTTCTTTTCAACACGCATTTTACGCAAATATTCGATGATTTTTTCGGTCTCGTGTTCCACTTGACTCTAAAACTAGAGTAAGTTATGCTAATGGACAACTCTAAATATAGAGTAATTTAGGCATAAAAAGGGGTAAAAAATGGCAAAGAAACTATTTTTGTTCGCGGTACTGGTTCTAGCGCTGACGCTTGCCGCCTGCGACAACAACGCGGCGGACGAGGACGAAAGCGGGGAGGAAGCGCCGCCGCAAAAAACAAAAACACTGACCGGCATAGAAATTACCGGCCTTCCCGATAAAACCATCTATTGCATAGGCGAATCTATTGACGCGGCGGGATTGTGTGTAGAAAAAATCTACGACGACGATTCGCGGGAGCCTACAGATGCGTATGCCGTTTTTGGAAATACGTTTACCGCGGGGA
>JAITGR010000211.1 GCA_031280455.1 Spirochaetaceae bacterium | reverse complement strand
ATATTCAAAACTCCAGCCGTAAATCATACCGGCGTACGAGCGCGCGCTTTCTTCCAGCGCCCAGGCCACCAGCGACTCGTCGTCCAGCGGCGATGCCAGCCCGCGCGAAACCGCGTACACTGGCTCCACGTCCACCTGAACCTCGCCGCGCAAAATGTCCGCGGGCAAAACCGGCGCGCAGGCCGCAATCAGGCAGGCCGCGGCCAACATTTTTCGCATCATGGTACATTTAGTATCGGCGGCAAAACCGGCAAGAATGACGGCTTTTACTCCCTACACATCCCACAGCCAGGTCGAAAGGTAGCGTTCGCCGGTATCCGGCAGTATGACAACTATGGTCTTGCCGTTGTTTTCCGCGCGGGCGGCAACGGCAAGCGCCGCTTCCAGCGCCGCGCCCGACGAAATACCCGCCAGAATGCCTTCCTCTTTCGCCAGACGGCGGGCCGCCTCTCCGGCTTTTTGTTCGTCGGATTTGTACACTTCGTCAACAACCGTTTTGTCAAAAACACCCGGCACAAAGCCCGCGCCTATGCCTTGTATCTTGTGCGGCCCCGGCGCACCGCCCGACAGCACAGGCGACGCGGCCGGCTCGACGGCGACAACCGTAACGCTGCTTTTTTTTGCCTTCAAAAATTTGCCCGCGCCGCTCACCGTGCCGCCATTTCAAACGCCGCCTACCAGAATGTCAACCCTTCCGCCGGTATCATCCCAAATTTCCGGCCCTGTTGTTTTTTCGTGAATAGCCGGATTCGCCGCGTTTTCAAACTGCTGCAAAATAAGGGCATTTGGAATCGAGGCGGCAAGTTCGCTGGCTTTCGCTATTGCTCCCTTCATGCCCTTCGCGCCTTCTGTCAGTTCGAGCTCCGCCCCCAGCGCCTTCAACAGCTTGCGGCGTTCAATGCTCATCGTTTCCGGCATGGTCAGAATAAGGCGGTACCCGCGCTGGGCCGCGATAAACGCAAGCCCTATCCCCGTGTTGCCGCTGGTCGGCTCTATTAAAACAGCGCCGGCTTTTAGCTTGCCCGATTTTTCAGCGTCCTCAATCATCGCAAGCGCGATGCGGTCTTTGACGCTGTGCAGAGGGTTAAAACTTTCCAGCTTGGCGTACACCGTCGCGCCGCTTTTGTTAAGCCTGTTAATTTTTACCAGAGGCGTTTTGCCTACAAGTTCCGTAATGTTTTCCGCTTTTGCCATACATGGCCTCCTATAATTCTTATTATTATAGTAGGAATAATAGGATAATGTTGTAAAAAAGTCAAGTGGGGGGCACGCCCCCCTCACTCCAGCCCTGCGGGCTTCCGCTACCCCCCAAGCGGGGGACACCCCCGCAACGCCCCCGGCAGGCGGCGGCAGCGAAGACTGCGCCCGGAGCCCCGGAGCAGCAGGCGGCATTATTTTTCGGGAAGCAGTTTTTCCGGCGCGCAACGCGTTATAAGGGCGCGGGCGGTTATTTTGCCTGGATCAATTAACGGCGCGGGGAAATCGGACGGGGTAACCGCCAGCGGCAGTTCGGTGCAGCCCAAAATAACCGCCTGCGCCCCCTGGTCCAGCAGGCGGTATATTTCATAGATGACGTGGTGCTGCGCCTGGGAGCATATCCGCTCCGAGTGCGCTTTTATGCCGAATTCGCGGTTGTAAATGGCCTGGTGTATTTTTTCCTTGCCGATTTCTTCGGGCTCTATCAGCGCCACGCCGGCCTCGCGCTGGAAGTATTCGCGGTAAACGCCGCTTTTGTAGGTGCCCTTTGTCGCCAAAAGCCCAACGCGGCATACCTGCGGCAGGTTTTCGCGTATGTGGCGGACGCAGGTTTCTATCATGTTTACCAGCGTAAAATCCGGCATGGTTTCCGCTATCTTTTTTTGCAATGGGCCGAATATGGGGCCTGAGTGCGCGGTGTTGCAAGGCAGCGCCGCGCAGCGGCAGCCAGCGTTGTAGAGCCGCCAGGCGCACTCATAAATGCCGTCCGCCGGATTTTGCGCGCCTTCTCCCAGCAAATATCCCGTGCGGTCGGGAATAAGCGCGGGGCACGAGACGAGCATGCAATCCAGGTGTTCCTGGTCCCGCTCGGCCACTGTGTTGTTAAAAATGTTGCGCACAAAATCAAGGCCGGCGTAGGGGCCAACGCCGCCTATAACGCCGATTATCTGCCGGGTTTCACTCACGTTTCTGTTCTCCTTCTCTGACTCAAATGAATCTGTCCCAAAAATCGGTTATTTTCGGGACAGATTCAAATTCACATTTCCCCCGCGCCGAATACGCCGTTCCAGTTTTCGGGCGGCGGGTTTTTAAGATACATCAAACAGCGCTCATGCATTTGTTTTGAAGGCATATCGCCGGGGCGGTATTTAACCACGGTGGCAAAGCATTTAAGCGCTTCCTGCCACTTTCTGGAAAAATAATACTTCATACCGGCTTCATAGTGCTGAATGAGTTTCTTAAAATTTATGTCTATGTCGTCTTTAACGCATATAAGTTCGTATATATACACTTCGCCTTTACGTCCCCGCACGGTAACACGGTCGAGCAGCCTGAATTCAAACTTATCAAAGCACTGCCGGTGGGTAGATTCGCTTACAATTATTTCTGTGTTGTATATTTTGTTCATACCTTCCAGGCGGCTTGCCAGGTTTACCGCGTCGCCTATGACGGTATAGTTCAGCCTGTGATGCGATCCCATGTTGCCGACAATGACATCGCCGGTATTGATGCCCATACGGGTCGCAAACGGAGCCTTGCCCTTGTTTTTCCAGCGCCTGGCAAGCGCGTGCAGCTGGTCGCGTATGATTATGGCGCTGTAACAGGCGTACGCCGCGTGATTTTCCAGTATCGACGGCGCGCCCCAAAAGGCCATGACCGAATCGCCTATGTATTTATCGATGGTGCCTTTGTTTTCTACTATCGTTTTTGAAATAATATCAAAGTATTCACATAATTTATGCACCAGTTTATCCGGCTGCGCGTTTTCGGAAATGTTGGTAAATTTATTTATATCGCTAAAGAACATCGTCAGTTCGCGGTGCTCGCCGCCCAGCTCCGCGGTGGTTTTGTTGCTCAGCAGGTTAGCTACAATATCAGAAGGAACGTAGCGCTTAAAGTTACGCAGCCCCGTCCGCATGTTTTCAAACGAATCGCGTATATCTTTTATTTCCTCAAAGTCAGCTTTTATATTCACTTCAGAATCAAAATTGAATGTTTTAATTTTTGCCATTTCCTCGGAAAGAATGCGCATGGGGCGGGCAATAGCGCGCGATATAACGCCGCTTATCAGAATAATCAGAACAAGAAACGCCCCCGAAAACATGGTTATAATCCGCAAATTCATGCGCATATTGCCGATAATGTCGTTTTCGGGAATTATGATGCCTATGTTCAAATCCAGCCCGTTGCCAATACTCATCGGAGAAATCATGGAAATATAGCTGCTGTTCTGATGCGTAATTCTGGTATACTTTCCCGGCGCAAGCAGGGCTCTTTTAAGTATATTCCGGCTCGCTTCATCGGGATATACATCGAGCGACGCAATGTTGTAGGTAAGGCCGCCGTATTGGTCGATTTTCTTTTCAAACAGTTTTTCAAAGTCTTCGTCTTTTTTCGCCTGTATCGCAACAAGGTTGTTTTCTTTGTCCAAAATAAAAATGCGCGTTCCAGGGGTTGGCTGCACGCCGGCCAAAAAGCGGGAAAGTTCGTTG
>JAITGR010000038.1 GCA_031280455.1 Spirochaetaceae bacterium | reverse complement strand
GCCTTTGCCTGGTCGAGCTTCGTGCTGTTTTCGTGCTCCAGCGCCAGCGCCATAAGATAATCGCTGAGCGAACTTAAGCCCGCGTCGTATTTTTGCTCGTACTCCTCGCGGTTCGTTTTTGCGTACTGCAGCCCGATTTCGGCCAGCTTCACGCGCTTGTACGCCGTCTGCCAGGCTGTCATTTTATTGCGCAGGTCCAGCACAAGATAATCCGCGTTGACCGCAAGCTGCTCCTCGGCGGACTTGCGCGCCACGCCCTTTTCGCTCACTTTATAGTAGCCTTCCCACCAGGCCGAAAGCGGTATGTTGAACAGGAGAAAGCCGACAAAATCCTGGTAGTACCCGCTGGTGTTGGCAAAAAGTTTGCCGTTAAACGAAAAATCGCCGCGCACAAAACTGACGCCCAGCTCTATCGAAGGAAGATAGCCGCCAAACGCGATGGCCTCCTCCAGTTTTGCCGCGTCGCGCTGTATCGTCAGCAGCTGGAATTCAGGCCGCAGCGAGAGGCGCGCCGCGACATCGCCGCCACTGGCCGCCGGTTCGGTAATGGCGGCAAACACGGCGTCGGCGCGGACGGCGGCGGTGTCTTTTATGCCGGCAAACAGTTTAAGGTCGTCGCTGGCGACCGCGCGCATCTGCGTCATTTCGTCCCGCTGAATCGCAACCTCTTCCCGCTTCAGACTGACGCGAAGGTAATCGCTGCGCGACACGACGCCCTGCTGGAGCGCCTGCGCCACTTTCGTGTACAGATTGTCGAGCGTTTCCTTGTACACGTCGAGGGTTTTAATCAGCTCGCCCAAAAGCGCATACTGATAGTACTTCGACTCCGCCTGGGCAAAGATTTCGCCGCGCTTTATCTGCAATTTATACGCCGAAGCGTCAACGCCCTTCTTCGCCAGCCTGTTCGAGTTGACGATTCTGCCGCCGGCAAAAAGCGTCTGCGTAAAGGTAACGGTGCCAAGCCAGGCGCTCAACGGGTCGCTAAAATCGATGCTTTCATCAAGGTGAATGACTTTGTTGGGAACTTCGACATTGAAGATCTGCTGGTTGTTAAAGTCCGAAGTAAAGCCAGCCGCCGCGCCGCCGCCAAAAATGTTGGGCTTCGCCAGCGCGGCTGTCGCGCTCACCGTGGGAAAGTAGTGGGTAAACGCGCCGGCGCGCACAAGTTTGCTTTTTTCGAGTTCGTATTCGGCGCTGTGTATGTCGAGGTTGTTCGCCAGCGCCAGCGTGCGGTATTCGCCCAGCGACAGGCGGCGCTCCGGTAACGCGGCCTCCGGCACGTCAGGTGCCGTCTCCTGCGCCGCAAGTGTGCCAAGCCGCGCGCACATCATACAAGCGGCTGCCACGCCGTAAACGGCGGTTTTTATACTGTTCATTAAGCCTCCTTAAAAACTGAACCAGTCTATTATAGCAAAAACCGCCGGTTTCGTCAGCGGCGCGGGGCGAGGGCATATAAATTTTGGACGCATTTTTTGCCACTACGCGGCAAAAAACCGGGCTATCCGCTCCAATTCCTCAAAAAGCCTTCGGCTTTTCTGCGGGATTTCCGCTTCTATCCCGTGCGCGGGACGGGGGCTCCGCCCCCGAACCCCCGCTGGGAGGCCGAAGCCCCCCATAAAAAGTTTATATGCGCTGGCCCTGTTTGCTGGCGCTTCATTCATTGACGGCTTTTGCACTATTCTATATACTCCGGTAGGCTTTTCGGTGTTTCCGGCGGCTTTGGGCGGAGTGTGTTCTCCTGGGGAACCGCCCGCTGTGACAAAATTAGCTTGTAGTATGTCCCGCGGCACGGCGCGGGTTCAGCAAAAGGCGGCGCGTATGGCTTTAAACAAGAAATTCGTGGAGAAAATAGAAAAATCACTCTACGCACTTAAAAAAGAAATTATTGAAGATTTAATGGCAAACAGCAAAGAGTTCGAGGACTTGGTTACAGACATGGACCCGAAAGACCTTGCCGACATTGCGAGCGATGACATTGACCGTAAAATGCTCGAGGCGAAGGGGGCGGCGGGGCTTAAAAAACTCAAGCTGATAGAGGCCGCTATCGCGCGCATAAAGCTGGGCAAATACGGCTTTTGCATAAAATGCGGCGGCGCTATCGGCGAAAAACGTCTGGAGGCCATTCCGTACGTGCTTCAGTGCGTTACGTGCAAAGAAGCCGACGAAAAACGCAACCGGTAACGGCCGGCGGCGCAGTCTAACAGCCGGCGCGCTCCGGCAGGAACGCTTCTTCAAACGCGGCGAGAACGCGCGGGTACACGTCTTTAAGGCAGCCCTGCGTTAAAAAACCGGCGGCGTTTTTGTGTCCGCCCCCGCCGAATTGCGCCGCTATCCTGGCAACGTCAACGCTGTCGCGCGAGCGCAGCCCCACGGTGCACGTATCCGCCGTTTCCTGGCGCAGCAGCGCTATCGCCTCCACGCCTTCAACCGACTGAATAAGCTGGTAGAGCGTATCCGAATCGCGGCTTTCCCCGCCGGCGCTCTGCACGTCTTCAAACTCCTCGGTGGACATGACGAGCTTCCCGTTACAGTGATCCTCTGCCCGCGCCAGTATCCGCGCCAAAAGCCGGCGGGAATTGAGCGTTTTGCCGCCGTTAATCATGCCGAACACTTTTTTGGGGCTGGCGCCGAACCGGACAAGGCTGGACGCGACGCTAAAAACTTCCGCGCCGCCGCTGTCCACATGGCGAAAAAAGCCGGTATCCGTCGCCAGCCCAAAAAAGAGCCACTCGGCTTCTTCGGCGGTGGGCGTAAGGCCCAGCGCATGGATGAGCGCCAGCACGAGCGCCGTCGTCGAGGGTGCCGCCGCGTCCAGGTAGCACACTTCCCCGTAGGGCGCGCCGCTGGCGTGGTGGTCGATGAGCGCGGTCGGCAGCCCCCGCAGCGCGGGGGCAAGGTCGCCGGTGCGCTCCTCCATGGAACAATCGACGACAATGACCCGCGCGCCGCTCGCCTCGTGCGGCGCTATTTCCTGCTGAAAAAGCGCCTTATATGGAATAATTTCGGGACGCTTCCACGGCCCCGCAGAGGCCAGCGTAACCGTTTTACCCAGACGGCGCAACGCGGAGGCCAGCGCAAGCTGACTGCCAGCGCAGTCGCCGTCCGGCTCTTTATGACCGGCTACAATAAAGTGCGCGCCGTCCCGTATAAAGGCCACCAAGGCCGGCGGCGGGGGAAACGGCTGCCACATGCTACAATTTTAAGTTTTCCGCGTCCGCGATCAGTTTTTGCACGGCGGCGCTGTCGTCGGCGGTCGCCCAGGTGGGGTGCCAGTCCCATTTGCTTATATATAACCGGATGTGGTCGAGCGCGCCCCCCTTTGAGTAGACAACCAGGTATGGCCACACCGGGCCGGTATCCAGCCGGATAATCTGCCCCTTGCCAAAATCGTTACCCTCGCCGTCATGCTTGGACGCTTTGTCGAACCAGTCGAACGGCAGGGCGGCGTACACTTTTTGGTCGCCCAGAACACCTTTACGGTACCGTATAACGTAGCATTTGGGCGTAACGTAGATTTTGTCTATGCTAATCTGCCGCACAGCATACTCAGACTGATTAACCGGCGCGTTCGCCTCGCGCGTGTCCTGCGCCGCCGCCTGAACCACGGCGAAGGCGGTAAAAAGCAACGCGCACACAACGCGGATTTTTGTTTTTTTCATAGCAATTCTCCTGCCTAGAGCAATATACACAGCTTGCCGTCCGCATACAACCGCGAACAGCAAGCTATGCTGGTATACACAATAGCGTAAAACATCAAAGCCCGTCAAGCGCCCTGTCCAGATTTCTGATTTCTGATTTCAGATTTCAGATTTCAGATTTCAGATTCCTGGTTCCGGCTGTTTACGGCGTTTTGCCAGCCCGTATAAGGGCTTGCCTAGTGTTCTGACTTAAACAAAATGCGGCACGGGCTGCCTGGATTTTTCGATGGAAGCAAGAATTGTTTGCGTGTTTTTTGTCCAGACAAACTTGCGTCCTGATGTATTCCACGCTTTTATGTATTCCCGTATCGCCTTTACCAACTGTGCCACACTTTCCCAACTCTCCCTTCGTA
>JAITGR010000209.1 GCA_031280455.1 Spirochaetaceae bacterium | reverse complement strand
TTCGGCCTCCCAGCGGGGGTTCGGGGGCGGATCCCCCGTCCCGCGCAAGGGATAGAAGCGGAAATCCCGCAGAAAAGCCGAAGGCTTTTTGAGGAATTGGAGCGGATAGCCCGGTTTTTTGCCGCGTAGCGGCAAAAAATGCGCCCAAAATTTATATGCGCTGCCCCTGACTACTACCATAAACGCGGCATTTTCGGGTATGCTGATGGCGGAGGATTAGCATGGCTGACAAAGTTCCTGGGTTTGGCGCGGTGTTGTACAAAACAGTGCTTGTTTATTTTTGCGCCGCGTTTGTGTTTTTCTTTTTTATTTTTTCCGTTAATCAGGTGGCGTTGCTTGCACGTCTGTTGTGGGCGGCGGCGCCCGCGGGGGGGCAGCTTGTGCGGCTGTTCCTGTATTCAATGCCGTCCGTGATCGTTATGAGTATTCCGTACGCGGCGCTGGTCGGGTTTTTGCTCGCGCTTATTGTGTGTAATGCCCGTTCAAGCATGGCGGCGTATAAAAAGCAGATTATCGCTTCCGTCGTTTGTTTGGGCGTGGTGTGCTCGCTGTTGAATTTTGCTATCGGCGAGTTGCTGCTGCCAAAGAGCGTCGATTCGTTTAGCGAGCTGTACGCCGCCGTCGCGGGTATTGAACGCGGGGAGTATGTTTCGCCGCGCTCGCAGCGTGTCGACGCGATTATCGCCGGCATTGACACGATAAAAAAAGAGCGTCCGCACGCGCGTTTTGCGCTGAACCTGCACTTTCTGGAACTCCACAAAAAATTTTCGCTCCCGCTGGGCGCGCTCTGCTTTGCGGTGCTCGCTATTCCGTGCGCGTTGGTGTTGAGTATGCGGAAAAAGACCGCGTTTGCCCTTGGGCTGGCGGTTTGCCTCGCAAACTGGGCGCTGCTTATGGCGGGGGAAAAACTGGCGGAACACATCGGCAGTCTGGGCGCGGCGGTTATGTGGTTTCCCAATGTGCTAGCGCTGGTAGCCGCCGTGTTGCTCTGGGTGTTTGTCGCCCGCCGCCTATCCTAGGGAAGCACTGATTAAAGAGCATATCGCGTAAAACAAACCACGGAAAAACGCGGAAAGGACACGGAATTGCGGTCTCTTTCCGCGTGGTTTCCGTGATTTCCGTGGTTAAATCCGAATAAATCAGCGTTACCCTAGCGCAAACCCGCCGCCTCTTCTTCGCTGGCGCGGCGCCAGAATTGGCTGCGGCCTACCCCCATGCCTATCTCGCCGCGCATTTCCAGCGTTTCCCCGCGGCTTTTGTCTTTGGGGTGGGTTGCGTAGTACGTTATTTTGCACTTGTACAGATTGCCGTTGTTGGGGTCTATCAGACTGCCGCCGCTCCAGACGCCGCGGGCTTCGGGTTTAAGGCCGTAAATCCAGGGTGTCCCGACAACGCTCATTGTGCGGACGTTCCCCGCGACGGGAAAGCCCGGGTAGTTGCTTTTGCACTTGTCCGCGCGGACATCCTGCGGAAAGCCCGCCAGCGAGCGTATTTTTCCAAACAAGGTACCGTCCGCCGTGTAAATGTACCAGCCGGCTGTCGCTTTGCCGGTTTTATCGTCAATGCTTATCCAAAAACCCTCGCAAGGGTCAGCCGTTTCGCCAGCCGCCGCCTGGGCAAAACCGGCACCTACCGCGCTTAAAAGTAACGCGAGAACAAAAATCTGTTTCATTATGTGGTTAAGCATAGCTCCCTAAAGGAAGATAATCAAGGTAGCCGATATGTATCTTTTTGGCGCTTTGTCAAACAATTCGTCGGACTTTAGTCCGCAATGTCCCACTTTACCGTTTCCGGTATCCCACAGTTCGCGTTTTCCATCGTCTCAAGCCATCGGTTACTTTTTTTCTCCGTTGGTATCGGACGGTTCTTCCAATGTCAACAACGTAACAAATCAGTTGGGGGGACGCCCCCCTCGCTCCAGCCCTACGGTCTTCCGCTACCCCCCGTGCAGGGGCTCTGCCCCCGCAACGCCCCCGCAACGCCCCCGCCGTTTCGCCTTAGAGCCTGTTCAAAATCTAGGAGCAGGCATCGCCCTCGTTTGCGATGGCGCGATTGCCGCGCATGAGTTTTTGAACAGGCTCTTAGGGCAACGCTGATTAAATCGAATCTAATCAGCGTTGCCCTCTGTAATTGCTCATTTCATTACGCAATTACGGGTAAGAAGCACTGATTAAATGCTCGTTGGCATTTAATCAGCGTTTCCTTAGAGTTGTTGACAGTGGGTTCTTCCGCCGCTCCCTGGTAAGACTGGTGTTCTTCGCTTCCGTCCGGTTGTATCCCATTTGATCCAGCACTCACAGTACTAATCCTTGCGGTGTTACCGCAAGGCAACTCTAATATAGTGCGCTCGCCCCTGCTTATTTTTCGGCGAGCAGATTGATTTGGTTGGCCTGGTAACCGGCGCCAAAGCCGTTGTCAATGTTGACGACGGAGACCCCCGGCGCGCAGGAACTGAGCATACCCAGCAGCGCCGCAAGCCCGCCAAAACTCGCGCCGTAACCGGCACTTGTCGGCAGAGCGATTACCGGCGCGGCTACAAGCCCCGCCAGCACACTCGCCAGCGCGCCTTCCATACCGGCGGCGGCGACAATGACCCGCGCCGCGCGAATGTCGTCCAGACGGGCGAACAACCGGTGTATACCCGCGACACCCACGTCGCTGATAAGCCGCACGGCGCTGCCAAAAAATTCCGCCGTAACAGCCGCCTCTTTTGCCGCGCGTAAATCGGACGTACCGGCGCAGACAACCAGCACCAGCCCGCGGCGGTTTTCAGGCGCGGTGTGCTCGCCTATGGTGAGCGTTCTGGCAAGCTCATCGTAGGCGGCGTCCTCCCAGCGCGCCAAAACGCGCCGCGCAAGGCGGGGCGGCACCCTGGTACCCAGCACGGGAATACCGTCCTGGCGCATACCAGCCATGATAGCCTCGGCGTGTTCGCAGGTTTTGCCCGCGCAAAAAACCACTTCGGGAAAGCCGGTACGTTCCGCGCGCCGCTTGTCTATCGCGGCGAAGCCCAGGTCGCCTGTGTACAGCGCGGCAATACGCGCCGCCGCTTCCGCGGCATCCAGCGCGCCGCTTTGCACCTGCGCCAGCACCTCTGCCAGCGAGGGCGGCGCGCTAGCCACCGGCCCCCCCGCCGCCGCCGCCGAGCGCGTCTTCCAGCAACAGCCGCGCCGCTTCCAGCGAAATCCCCCTGGAACGCGCGAGCGCGGCGCGGTCTTCAAACTCAATCTTGTGCCGCGCCGCCGTGGGTGCCGTTTTGACACGCACCGTCCCCAGCGCGGTTTCCACAGACTCAAGCTGCCGTTCCAGACTGAGGCGGCGCACTTCAAACACCTTGACGCCCAGCGCCGACGACAGACCGAACAGAGCGGCAGCCAGCGTGTCCACCGCCGCGCCGCCAGCGAGCGCGGATACCGTTGTCGCCGGACGCCCCTTTTTCATAATGCAGGGCGTCAACGTTACGTCCAGCGCGCCGCTTTCAAAAAGCCGCTCCATAAGAAACGCGAGCTCCTCGCCAGTCATGTCGTCAATGTTCGTTTCAATGACAAAAAGCGCTTCTTCCCGCCAGCCGCCCCCCGCCGCACAGCCGCTCTCGGCGGTATTCCGCGTTGCGGTACGCATGGCGGTATCCCGCCAGGAGACCCGCAGCAGGTTCGGTTTGTCAAAAACCCGTTCGCCTATGCCGTAGGCCGTTTTAAGCGCCGTAAACGAGGCCGCTTCGGTAAATTCGTCCACGGAAGCCGCCAAAATAGCCGCGCCGGTCGGCGTCGTCATTTCTTTGTCAAAGCCGCCCGTGGAAACCGGCATGTGTTCACAGAGCTTGATCACCGCCGGCGCGGGAACCGGCAGCGTGCCGTGGGCGCAGCGGACAAA
>JAITGR010000171.1 GCA_031280455.1 Spirochaetaceae bacterium | reverse complement strand
GCAAAAAGATTGGAACGGATAGCGCGGTCTGCCGCCCGAAGGGCGGCAGATGCGCCCGAATTCCAAGGCTTGTTTTTTAATTGGCTCTTTTATAACGGAGGACGAATTGGGTTCAAAATTAACGCTGCGGGTGCGCACTTATGAATGCGACAGCTACAATCATGTGAATAACGCGAACTACCTGCACTATCTGGAGTACGCGCGGTACGAGTATCTAAAAGACATCGGCTTTGACTACCCCCGGCTGCTGCGCGAGGGTTTTGGGGTCTACATTGCGCGTATCGAAATAGACTACAAAAAACCGGCGCTGGTTGACGAGGAAATTCAGATTGAAACCAGTCCGGTCAAAAAGGGCGCGGTAAGCGGGGTGCTCTTCCAGCAGATTACGCGCGGGAGCGATGTCATTGCCCAGGCGCGGGTTACTTGGGCATCGGTTGACAGCGCCGGCGCTCCGGCCAGGCTGCCGGCGGCCTACGACCTGCCTGGTCTTGCGCCGTAGGGGGGGCGGTTATGGTGAACGCGCAATTTAAGCCGGTAACAAAAGTGTTTTTGGCGGTGCCCGGCGGCTGCGGCAAACCGTTTTACGGGCCGGGTATGCTGCGGCTGCTGGACGCTATCGATAAGGAAGGTACGGTGCTTAAAGCCTGCAAAACCATGGGTTTGTCGTACAGCAAGGGCTGGAAGCTGCTTAAAATGGCGGAACAGTGCGCGGGCTTTCCGGTTATCGCGCGGCGGCAGGGGGGTAAAGGCGGCGGCTGCGCGCGGCTTACAGACGAGGGCAAGGCGTTTATCGAAAAATACCGCCAGTTTGAAGCTGAAAGCCGCGCGAATGTGGAGGGTGTCTTCAATAAATACTGGCCGCGGGAAAGCGCGGGATAGGGGAGCCTGTCCCAAAACCGGTTGTTTGGGGAAGCGCTGATTGCGCCATACATGGCGAAACCACGGAAGGCGCGGAAACCACGCGGAAAGAGACCGCAATTCCGTGTCATTTCCGCGTTTTTCCGTGGTTTGTTTTACGCGATGTGCTTTAATCGGCGTTTACTTAGAGGATGTTGAGGTATGAACATGAAAAAAATTGCCGCGCCGGTGTGCGCGTTTTTGATATTCGCGTGTAATTCGTACAAAGAGGCGGAAAAACGCCTTTCGCCGCCGCATTCAACGCGGGAGGTCCGTCTGGCGGATATTGAACGGCTGGTCGAAACGGAGCCTGAGCGCGCGATTCACCTGGCGGGGGTATTCGCCGAAATCTACGGTCAGGCTGAAAGCGGCGAAAATCCGGCGCGCGCCTTACGCGAGAAAGCTGTCGAGGCCTTGCGCGCCAGGCAGGATGCCGCGATAACCGAAAAACGCTGGGACGACGCGGCATCCCTGGCGCGTTCGCTTGCCGCGGTTGGTGTGCGGGTGCGTACCACCGGCCTGGAGCCTGATTTTCTGCTGGAAGAGGCGAAATCGTACCTGGAGCGGGACAAAAACCTGGCCGCCTTCCTCTTTGCCTTTCGCTCAAACGAAATCGCGCCGATTTCCGGGGCCGACGCGCTGCTGTTTCTGGAACGGGCGGCGCGGGAACAACAGCGGGGTACCGCGGCATACTTTTTAAGCGCCGCCCGCGCGCGGGGAGCGTCCGTGCCGGAGGCTCTTGCGCAGTTTGCCGCGCGTAAAGACAATCCGCGCGAAATGATAAAGGGGGTCGCCACCGTCGTCATTGACCGCGGCATCAAAATAGAGCGCGGCATGGGCACCCCCGACCGCGTACTCGGTTCGGCCTTTTTTGTTGACCGCACCGGCCTGTTAATCACCAACTACCACGTCATCGCCAGCGAAGTTGACCCGTCCTACAACGGCTATTCGCGCATGTACGTCCGCACGGGCGACGCCAGCAGCGCCCGCCTGCCGGCAAAAGTAGTCGGCTGGGACAAAACCACCGATTTAGCGCTGATTAAAACCGAAATAACGCCGGAGTATGTTTTTTCGATAATTGACCACGCGCGGCCAGCCGTCGGTGATACCGTTTTGGCGATAGGCTCCCCGGGCGGGCTTGAAAAAACCGTAACCAGCGGTATTGTCTCCGCGCTTGGCCGGCGCTTCCTGCAAATCGGCGACGTTATACAAATGGACGCGGCGGTCAATCACGGTAATTCCGGCGGGCCGGTTGTCGATACTCAGGGGCGGCTGGTTGGTATTGTGTTCGCCGGTATTGAGCAGTTTCAGGGTTTGAATTTTGCCGTTCCCGCTTTTCGTCTGGCTGTCGCGCTGCCGGCGCTGCTAAAGGGGGGTAAGGCTGAGCGTCCCTGGCTTGGGTTTTCTATAGCCGAAACGCGCGGCAGGGCGGAAATAATCTACATCGCGCCTAAAACGCCTGCCGCCGAGCATAATGTTGCCGAAGGACTATTCCTGGAAACACTCGACGGCCAGACCATAACAGCGGCGCAAGGAGCGCTGATACCGGCACTCCAGGACAAACTCTTCCCCTGCCGCCCGGGTGAACTGATAGCGCTCCGCACCTCGGACGACAAAACACGCATCCTCCAAACTGCCAGCCGCCCGCCTGTCCCGCTGGCGGAAGCGGCGAAACTGGACAGCCGTGAACGTATGACCGCGCCGCTTTTCGGTCTGGTGCTTGAACCGTCGGTCGGCGGCGCGCTCAGTCCGTCGTACTTGATAAAAAAAGTTGTGCGCGGCTCTATTGCCGACGAAGCGGGTTTGTCCGCCCAGGATCCGGTGTCTATACACGGTTTGCGGCTTGAAGAGAAAGCCGGTTACGCCATGCTGGACATCAACGTCAAGAAAAAACGCGCCGGCTACTTTGAAACAACCATGCGCCTCCCCGTCTCCCTCGACTCGCCGGATACTTTGTAGCAGGGGCGGCCTCGCTCCCCGCCGCCTACGGTCGCAAAACGGCTTTGCCGTTTTGCTTCTGGAGTTTGGCTTCGCCAAACTCCAAGCCCACACGGGGTTGTCGGTTGTCAGTTGTCAGTTGTCAGCGGCTTTTCTCCGGTAATCAGAGCAAGGCGGACGTGCTGGTTTGCGGCGAATTATCGGCTAAAACCCGAAATCTGAAATCTGAAGGCGGCGAGCGCCGCCTCGTTGTCGAGCGGGAGGGGGCGGGCTTCTGGCAGTGAGCGCAGCCAGGTAAGTTGGCGTTTTGCGTACCGGCGGGTGTTGCGCGCAATGGTTTGCGCGATTTCTGTGTCCAGGGTTTCCGGCAGTAGCTGGTATTCGCCGGCGGGTGTTTCGCAAAAGAATTCGCGGTAGCCGATGGCTTTAAGTCCGGGGGCGCGGGGGGTGTGTCCTTGCGCGAACAGCGCGGCGACTTCGGCGCGTAGACCGCCAGCCAGCATACGCGCGGTGCGTTCGTCGATGCGGCGGTACAAATCTGGCCGCGGGCGGCTTGCGGCAAACACGGTAAAGCGCAACGGCTGGTCTTCTGCCGGCGCGTTTTGCCGGAAAGCGCTCAACGGCTGACCGCACAGCCGGAATACTTCCAGCGCGCGCAACAGACGGTATTCGTCGTGGGGGTGTATGCGGCGCGCGCTGGCGTTGTCGCAGCGCGCCAGCTCTTCCGCCAGCGCCGCCGCCCCGCGGGAGCGCAGCTCTGTTTTTAGGCGGGCGCGTAGTTCCGGCGAGGACGGCGGCGACTCGGGGATGCCGCGCAGGAGGGCGTTCAGGTAAAAAAGCGAGCCGCCGCACACGACGGGGAGCGCTCCCCTCCCCGCGATTTCCAGGCAGACTTTTTGGGCAAGGCGGGCAAAATCACCGGCGTTAAACTGTTCGTCGGGTTGGCGTATGTCGATGAGGTGGTGCGGTAAAACGCGCTGTAGGGCGGGGGACGGTTTGGCTGTCCCGATGTTCATGCCGCAGTACACCTGCATAGAATCGGCGGAGATTACCTCGGCTGGCCGTACGGCGTGTTTTCCCGCGAACAATGCCTTGACCAGCGCGGTTTTTCCGCTGCCGGTGGCACCGGTTATAACCAGAACGGGCACGTCCGGCTGTGCCGCAGACATGCTCAACCGGGAGAAAAATCGGGGAGTGTGTCGAACGAATCGTCTTCGGCTAGTTTGAAGCGCACATCGTTAAAGAATATTTGCCGCGCGGCAAGCGAGACCGCTTTGCCGTTGTGCGCTTCCAAATCCGGCGATTTAAGCATGGAAAGCTGGTAGGCGCGGCGTGCCGCCGCTGCTGTAATTTCGTACATGTTGCCGCTGTAGCGGATAAGTTCTTCAATTGGAAAAATCATGGGGATAGTATAGCGGGTCTGAGCGCAGTGTGTCTACTGCTGCACGCAATCACTCACATAAAAGAGCTGTTCTGAAACTTCAGTTTTAGAGCCTGTTCAAAAGGGCAATGCTGATTAGATTTGATTTAATCAGCGTTGCTCTAAGGAAACGCTGATTAAAGCGTGCCGCGTGAAACAAACCACGGAAAAACGCGGAAAGGACACGGAATTTCGGTCTCTTTCCGCGTGGTTTCCGTGCCTT
>JAITGR010000109.1 GCA_031280455.1 Spirochaetaceae bacterium | reverse complement strand
TTTTTCCAGATTTTTTGCGGTCAGCACAATCCGGCCATGGGCGGGCGGCGGCGGAAAGCTAATGTGTATGCTTTTTATATGCGCCGGAAGTTCAATCCGCTGCATTTTTTCCAGCTTTTTTACCTGCTCCTGCGCGAACGCGGCCTTGCTCGCCTTGTAGCGAAAGCGCTCAACCAGTTTTTCCAGCCGTTCAATTTCCGTCTGCTGCGCTTTGTACTGCGCCACAAGCGATTCCAGCTCGCGTTGTCTGGTTTTTTCGTAGGCGCTAAAGTTGCCGCTGTACCGCTTGAGTTTGCCCGCAAAAAGCTCGTACACCGCGCCAACGAGCATATCCAGAAAGTACCGGTCGTGCGAAACAATGAGCAGCGCGCCGGAAAACTTTTTGAGCCAATTGAGCAGCCACTGGCGCGCTTCAATATCCAGATAGTTTGTCGGCTCGTCCAAAATCAGAATGTCCGGTTTTTTCAGCAGTGTTTTTGCCAGCGCGATACGCATCTGCCAGCCGCCGGAAAACTCGGCGCAGTCCCGCGCCATGTCGGCTTCGGTAAAGCCCAGCCCGCCGCGCACACGGCTGATTTCTTTTTCACGCTGAAGGTACGGCGAGTTCTCCAGCGCGTCAGCCAGAACGTCGTGTTCGGCCAGCAGCTTCGCCGTCCGCGCTTCGTCCGTACCGCTGGCCAATTCCTCCCGCAGCGCCTCCGCCCGCTGGAAAAGCAGACGGTATTCGTCAAAAACCGAATCAAGCTCGGCTTCCAGGGAGCGCTCCGCGCACACGATGCCGGACTGCGGCAGGTAGGCGAGTGTGGCGTTTTTTTCCAGAACGAGGGTGCCGCCCGATGGCGCAAGGCTGCCCGAAAGGATCTTGAGCAGGGTCGTTTTGCCCGCGCCGTTCGCCCCGCACAGCGCGGCTTTGTCGCCGCTTTTAAGGTAGATTGCGATGTCGCGCAGGATGTCGCGGTCCGCAAACGCGAGCGATATGCCGGTGCCTTGCAGGAACGCCATGGGTTACGCAATGCCCAGATGCCGCGCAATTGCCGCTTCCACACATTCGGGCGGCTCGCGGGCGTCGATGACGACGAGTTCCGTCCCCTGCGCACGGCAAAAATCGAGGTGCGCGCGGTAGCCGTCCAGGACAGCTCGCTGAAACGCGGCGCCTTCAAAAATTTCCAGGGAAGCGCGGCCAGAAAGGCGGCGCTGCGCCGTTTCAATATCTATATCGAAATAAAACAATTTTTCCGGCGCGGGAAACTCCGCGTTGATCCGCATCGGTAGGTCCGGCCCGCACGAAATACCCTGGTACACCAGCGACGAGAGCACGTAGCGGTCGCAAAAAACGAGGCTGTCTGCCGCCCGCGCGACGATGCCGCCGGCGCCGTACACGTGCTCGGCGCGGTCGGCGGCAAACAGGTATGCCAGCGTCTGCGCCGAAAGCGCGGGCGCTGCCGCGAGCGAGCGCCGTATCAGGCGGCCAGTTTCGGCCTCCGAAGGCTCGGCGGTAAACACTGCCGGTGTTCCGGCGGCGGCAAGGCGGGTTTGCAGACGGGTCATGGCCGTGCTGGTGCCGCTGCCGTCGCAGCCTTCAAAAACAATGAAATTCTTTACCACACGCATACTGCCGCCTTTACGCGCCTTCCCCTCTCCGGCCTGCGCGGCGGGGGAGGGCGGCAAAGAGGCGCTCCCACGAAAACTCGCGGCTGCCGAAGAGTCCCTGCTGCCGGTAAATGACGACCAAAAGCAAAAGGACGCTGAAGACGACCATGCGCAGCCCCGGCAAGCCCTGGGTCTGCATGAATATCAGGTTGAGCGGTCCGTCCAGGAAGCGCAGCGCCTCCATGCCGACCGTAACGACGACTGCCGCGGCAATGGAGCCGGAAATGCTGCCCATGCCGCCAAGAACGACTATCAGCACAATGTTGTAGGTAAGGCTGAACGTGAACATTTTGGGGTCTATCGTGTTCATCAAATGCCCCAAAAGCGCGCCGCCCACTCCCGCAATGAAGCTGGAAATCGTAAAACTGGCAATTTTTACCCGCGCCGCGTTAATGCCCATGGAGCCGGCGGCGATTTCGTTGTCGCGCACCGCCTTGAGCGAGCGCCCGTACGCCGAGCGGGTGAGGGCGAACATGAACAGCGCGGTGAGCGCTGCAAGCGTCCAGATGACCCAGGTCGAGGCGTATTTGGGGAGGCCTTTAAGCCCAAGCGCGCCGTTTGTTACGCTTTGCAGGTTGGTCAGCACAACGCGGATAATTTCGGAAAAGCCCAGCGTCGCTATGGCCAGGTAGTCGTCCCGCAGACGCAGGACAGGCGCGCCGACGATAAAGCCTGCCGCCGCCGCCACGAGGCCCGCAGCCAGCAGCGCCGGTATAAAGGGGAGTTCGACTGTAGCAAGTGCCGGCACTATCGGCGTAAGGAAGAAGTTCATCTCTTTCTGCGCCGCGCTCATGGTAAGGAGGGCGCTGGTGTACGCGCCTATGGCCATAAAGCCTGCGTGTCCCAGCGAGAAAAGGCCGGTAAAGCCGTTCACCAAATTAAGCGAAAGCGCGAGTATGACGTAGATGCCGCAGAGGTTGAAAATGCGCCGCGTAAACGAACTAAACGCCGTTTCCGCAAGCGCAATCAGCGCGATAAAAAGCACCGCAAGGGCGGCGTTCAAAACAATGCGGCGTTGGGCGCTGATGCTCACGGGGCGCTCCTTGCCTGCATTATCATGCCGAGCGGCTCGTCGCCGTGCGCTCCCACGAGGCGGCCTTCCCGCGGGTGAACGACCAAGTCCATTGATTCCAGCGGCAGCGCGCCGAGCAGCACGTTTTTTTGTTCGGGAAGCACCCAGGCGTTAAACAGCGCGGAGCGCTTTTGCCAGCGTATGATAACGCCGTCGGTGATGCCGCAGGTTTCTTTTTTGCCGCCGGGGACATCAACTTCGACCGTATCTATTACATCAAGACCAAGCTCGCAGCGCAGTTTTTCGCTTATAACGATAGTCGCCGCGCCGGTATCTACCAGCGCTTCAACACTCACCGCGCGCACTTCCTCCGCTTTCATAAATCCTCTGCGCACATCGCCGACATCAGTAGCGTTAATCAGCGTAATTTTTTCGAACACACTTCCCATATCACTCTCCGGCCATTCAGCCTACCGGAAAAACCGGCGGGAAGCAAGGCGGCGTTCTGGAAAACGCTGAAATTGCAACTTTCGCAATGTTCTATAGAATTCATGGCGTAAAAGTCGATAATATA
>JAITGR010000036.1 GCA_031280455.1 Spirochaetaceae bacterium | reverse complement strand
TACGGCATCGAGCTTATCGACGTGGTAACGCGGCAAATCCGGTATTCCGACGAGCTCACGCAGAGCGTTTACGCGCGTATGATTAAAGAGCGCAGCCAAATCGCGCAGGCGTTTCGCAGCGAGGGCGAAGGGAAAAAGGCCGAATGGCTGGGCAAGACGGACAACGAACAGCGCTCCATACTTTCGGCGGCCTACACGCAGGCGGAGAAAATCCGCGGCGACGCCGACGCGGAAGCCACGCGCATTTACGCGGCGGCCTACGGGCGCGACCGCTCGTTCTTCGAGTTCTACCGCGCGCTGGAATCGTATAAAACGACGCTCTCCGGCTTCGATAAAACGCTCACAACCGACATGAGTTATTTCCGCTTTCTCTATTCGCCGTCCGGCAGCCGATAACCGGCTGCTGACAACTGACAACCCCGCCCGCGCCAACGGCGCTCCGAAACCAGCCCTCCCCGTCAGTCTGCCATCTCAAACCTGCCCCTCGCCGTTTTGCGACCGGCAGAGAGCGGGGCGGCCGCTATTTTGCCGGCGCGTGCAGCCAACTCATCATCGCGCGCAGCTCCTTCCCCACCTTTTCAATAGGATGAGCCGCTTCGATAGCCCGCATCCGGTTAAACGCCGGCCGGTTAGCCTGATTTTCTACAATCCATTTCTTGGCAAACGTACCGTCCTGAATCTCTTTCAGTACCTGGCGCATCGCGTTTTTTGTATCGTCTGTGATAATTTTAGGGCCGGTAACATAGTCGCCATACTCGGCCGTATCGGAAATAGAGTAGCGCATAAACCCCAAACCGCCGCGATTAACCAGGTCGATAATCAACTTCATTTCGTGCATCACTTCAAAGTACGCGCTCTCCGGCTGGTACCCCGCTTCCACAAGCACCTCGAACCCCGCCTTCATCAGCGCGGACACACCGCCGCACAAAACAGCCTGCTCGCCAAAAAGGTCGGTTTCAGTCTCTTCCTTAAAAGTCGTCTCCAGCACACCCGCGCGCGCGCCGCCAATCGCCGCCGCGTACGCAAGACCCAGCCGCTTCGCGTCCCCCGTCGCGTCCTGATGCACCGCGACCAGACACGGCACACCCTCGCCATCCTGGTAACGCTCCCGAACCGTATGCCCCGGCCCCTTGGGCGCAATCATCACCACGTTAATGTCCGGCGGCGGCAGAATCTGCCCAAAGTGAATGTTAAACCCGTGCGCGAACGCCAGCGTCTTACCCGCCTTCAAGTGCGGTTTAATCGAATCGTTGTACAAACGCGCCTGCTTTTCGTCGTTAATCAAAATCATAATAAAGTCCGCCTGCGCCGCCGCGTCGCCAGCCGGTTTCACCACAAGACCGGCATGTTCAGCCTTGGCCCAGGACTTCGACCCCTCGTACAACCCGACAACCACATTCACGCCGGATTCCTTGGCATTCAAGGCATGCGCGTGACCCTGCGAACCGTATCCAATAACCGCGACCGTTTTACCCTTCAACGCCGCCAAATCGCAATCTTTTTCGTAATACATAATAGCCATTACAGCCTCCTTAAAAAAACCGGCGAATAAAAACCCCGCCGTCCCTCCATATTGCCGCGTTTTTACGATTTATGCAAGTAAACGCCACAGGCGGCTGCGGGGGCCAGGGGCTTTCGCCGATGGCCTGTAATGGCCGCCATAGGCAGGCCGGTGTGTTCAGAGCGACGGCCCTTGTTCGTCCAGGGCTTTTTCGGCCTCGCCAATCTCGTCGTAGGGGACAGCGCCGGCAGCGTAAATAATCGTGTTTTCGTGACCCTTCCCCAAAAGCAGCACAATGTCGCCCGCCTGCGCCAGCGAAAACGCCTTGCGAATCGCCGCCGGACGGCCGGGAATTAAAAACAAATTCTTCCCCCGCTCAAACTGCCCCATACCCTGTGCAATCTCCTCAAGAATAGCCGCCCCATCCTCGCCGCGCGGATCCTCGTCCGTCAGCACCACAACATCACTGTACCGTGCGGCAATCGCCCCCTGCGCCGGACGCTTCTGCGTGTCGCGCTCACCAGCAGACCCAAAGACGCTAATAAGCCGCCCCCCAGCGCGCGCCACACGCTCACGGAGCGGCGGGAAAATCGCCTGGAACGACGACGGCGTGTGCGCGTAATCAACAAGCACCTCAAAATCCTGCCCCCGCCGCACCGCCGTCATCCGGCCACGCACCGGCATAAGCTGCGGAATCAGCGGACACAACTCGTCAAACCGCTTACCCAAAAGCCGCGCGACAACAAGCATCGCCGCAAGAACATTCCCCGCGTTAAACGCGCCCGGCAGACAATCCCGTATACGAATAATTTCGCCGCTTTCAGTTTTCGCCTCGTACCCGTTGCCCTCCGCGTGCGCGTCAACCCTCGACACAGCCAGCGACGCCGCCGCGCCGGCAACACTAAACGACAACGTCGGACGGGCGTTTGCCTGGGAAAAGTACGCCGCGCACGGGTCATCCGCGTTGACAACACCAAACGGCGCAGTACACGGCTTACTGAACACACCCAGCGCGCGAAACAAATTCGCCTTGTCGTCGCGGTATTGCTCCCAGGTACCGTGAAATTCAAGATGCTCGTGCGTAACACGAGTCATAACACCCACGTCAAACGCGACATCGCCCAGCCGGTTGAGCCGGCGAGATAAACCATGCGAACTCGCTTCAATAACCGCAAACCGGCAGCCATTTTCGACCATACGCGCAAGCCGCGCCTGAATAAGCGTCGCCTCCGGCGTCGTCTGATGCTCCAGATTCGGCTGCTCTATGCCATCATCACTAAACTGCACCGTCGAAATAAAACCCGCTTTTTCGCCGCACAAACGCAGCAGTTGAAAAATCAAGTACACCGTCGTACTCTTGCCCTCGGTACCCGTAACACCGATAACAATAAGTTTTTTGGACGGCGAACCGTAGAATTCGTCGGCAATAGGCGACATCGAAAAGCGGGAATCCGGCACCTTCAAGTAGTGAATCCCCGGAATGAAACTGTCCAACTCATTTTGGTAGACAACATGCGTCGCCCCACGCTTAACCGCGTCGGCAATAAACTGGTGCCCATCAACATGCAGCCCCGGCAGCGCGAAATACAGCGAACCACTTTCAACCTGGCGGGAATCGTAACACAACGAGCGTGGCCGCATACCCTGATTCAGAAAGTCGGCGTAAATACTCATATTTCTGTAGCGGACATTCCGCGAACTAACCGAAGACATCGCCTCCGCCTCCCGCGCACCCGGCCCATCGCCGCCGCCAGCCAACGCTTCCAGCAAATCGTCCATAGTAATCACGCCGCTAAACCCGCCGTATTCGTCCAGCGCCAGCGCCCAGTACACCCGCGCCGCCCGCATTTTACGAAACAGAATATCAGCTTTCAGCGATTCGGGAACATACAACGGCTCGAGAACCGCCTTGCCAAGCACCGTTTCCCGCGACTTTTCTTCCAGCGCCAGATACACACGAGCGGAAAGGACACCGGCAACCTCGTCAATAGTCTCGCCGCACACAGGATAATAGTCGAAATTAGTTTCTATAATAGTAGAACGCCACTGCTCGTCGCTGTCCTTTAACCACAAAATAACAGCATCCAGCCGGTGCGTCATCAATTCCTGGCACGTAGTGTCGTCAAACTCCAGCACATTTTCAATCATCTGCTTTTCGAGCTTGTCGATAGCCCCCCGCTCGCTGCCTTCAGTTACCATAAGCCGAATTTCCTCCTCGGTAACAGTGCTGTCCGGCGCGTTCGGGTCTATACCGAAGAGTCTAAGCAGACCATTGACCGCGACACTGAGCAGCCGGACAAGCGGCGAAGCAATAATACTGGCAGCAAGCAGAAACCCCGAAAGCGCGTAGGCGAGCGTCTGACTCTTACGCAACGCCAGCCGCTTGGGAAAAAGCTCGCCCAGCACCATAGAAATGTAGGAAAAAACAAGCGTAACACCGACCAGCGCGATAGCCTGACACGCCCGCTCGCTAAACGGCAACGGAAGCCTTTGCAAAAACCGCGCGGCGTGACTGGCAAAACTATCGGCGGCGAAAGCACTCCCCAGAAAACCGGCGAGCGTAACACCAACCTGAATCATCGCAAGATAGCCGGACGGCGAGCGAACCAGCCGCAAAAGCCGGCGCGCGCGCCGGTCGCCGGCCTCCGCCTCTTTTTCCAGCTTCGCGCTGTTAAGCGAAATAAGCGCAATCTCGGCGGAAGCGAAAATCGCGTTCACGGCGATAAGCGCAAGTTGAATAAGGAGCTGCCAAATCACTGATTGCGAATTCTACCACGGAAGCGCCAGATTGTGCAATAACCGGCCTGGGCGCAAGCCCCGCCGTCAACCAAAGCGGAGAACGGAGAGAGAGGGATTCGAACCCTCGGTACCTTTAGGGCACACACGAATTCCAATCGTGCACCTTCGACCACTCGGTCATCTCTCCAGGCAGCAACAGCGCCAAGAACAATTCGCCGGAGCAGGGGGGATTCGAACCCCCGGACCCTTGCGGATCAGCGGTTTTCAAGACCGTCTCCTTCAACCACTCGGACACCGCTCCCTCACCACAAAAAGCATACCGGATACCAGCCCCCGCAATCAAGCCCTCGGCTGCCAATCAAATTTTCGGGGAAATCAGAAAAATTTGAGCGCATTTTTGCCGCCACGGACGTTTGGCGGAGCCAAACTCCAAAAGCCAAAAACGGCAAAGCCGTTTTTGGCTCTACAACTGGGGGTACATGACGAGCGTTACGTCTCCGGCGGCGAGCAGGCGGCGGAGTATGGTTTGTATGTCCGCCGGTTTTATTTTTTCGTACTCTTTTTCGCGCTGGTATACCATTTTTAAGCCCACGTCAAAAACGACCGCGTAATTGGCAAAACTTCTGGCAAGGTAGGCGTTGCTTTGCAGCGATTCTTCGGT
>JAITGR010000172.1 GCA_031280455.1 Spirochaetaceae bacterium | reverse complement strand
GACACCGGCGGGGCGGTCGCGGACGGCTTTTTCGGCGTGGAAGGCATTGACGTTACCGTCCTGTACCCCAAAGGGCGCGTCTCCGATCTTCAGGAACGCCAAATCGCCGGACTGGGCGGCAACGTCCGCGCTCTGGCGGTAGAAGGCAGCTTCGACGACTGCCAGCGCCTTGTAAAAGAAGCGTTTGTCAGCGAACCCCTCAAAAACCGCGCCGCGTTATCCAGCGCCAACTCCATAAACATCGCGCGGCTCATCCCGCAAACCGTCTATTACGCGCACGCGGCGGCGCGGCATCCTGGCGCGGTCATCGTTGTCCCTTCGGGCAACCTTGGCAATTTAACCGCCGGCCTGTACGCGCACGCCCTGGGCGCGCCGCTTTCCGGCTTTATCGCCGCGACAAACCGCAACAAAACATTCGCGGAATACATCCAAACCGGCCATTACACCCCGCGCGATTCCGTTGCGACTATTTCCAACGCCATGGACGTTGGCGCGCCCAGCAACTTCGAGCGCATCACCAGCCATTGGCCGCACAGCCGCCTGGCCGGTACCATCGCCGCCCGCTTTGCCGACGACGTAGGAACGCGGCAGACGATAGCAAACGTATTCCACCGGCACAACTACGTGCTGGACCCGCACGGCGCTGTCGGCTGGGAAGCGGCGCGGATGGCGCGAAAGACCGAAATCGCGCAGCGCGGCCCGCTTGTAATCATGGAAACTGCCCATCCGGCAAAATTCGCCGCTGTTGTTGAACCGCTCTGCGGCGCGGTTCCGCTGCCGGCCAGTTTGCAGGCGGCGCTGCGGCGGACTGTTTCGGCGCAAACCATCCCCGCGCGGACGGCGGTGCTCGTCGACGCGCTTACGCAGGAATGACGGCCATGTCAGGCGGCCTCTACGCGAAAAAAGTATACTGCATCGGCATAAAAGGGACGGGCGTGTGCGCGCTGGCGGAACTTTTTCACCGGCACGGCTATGCCGTCTCCGGCTCCGACACCGCCGAATGGTTTTACACCTGCGATATTTTGCGCGCGCTGGGCATTCCGTTTTACGAATCTTTCGCGGAAGAACACGTCCCGCCGGACGCGGAACTTGTGGTGCACTCCGCCGCCTACACCGCCAGCGCCAATCAGGAACTTGCCCGCGCGATACAGCTCAATATACCCGTGCAAAAATACACCGACGCGCTGGGCGCGTACTCGGCGCGTTTTTTTTCGGCGGGCATCTCCGGCGTAAACGGCAAAACAACCGTTACCGCCCTCGCCGGCACTATAGCCCGCGCGCTGGCGCTGCCCGCGCAAATACTCGCCGGAAGCGCTGTTTCAACCTTTGCCGGCGCCGACGGCCAGGCGCGCTCGACACTCAGCCTGGGCGATGTCTTTTTTATCGCCGAAACCTGCGAATACCGCGGCCACTTCCTCGCGTTTCATCCGCGCGTTATAGTCCTTACCAACATTGAACACGACCACCAGGATTTTTTCCCCACTTACGAATCCATACGCGACATGTTCGTGGCGTACGTCAACAAACTGCCGGAAGACGGCACGCTCATTTACTGCGCCGACGACCCGGGCGCGCGCGAACTTGTCCAGCTGACACGCGGCAAAAAAATGACCCGCATCCCGTACGGCTTTTCCGCGGAAGGCGACTACCACATAACCGCGCTCTCCAACGAAGGCGAAAAAATCGCCTGGACGCTCGCGCGCTTTGGCGAACAACGCTTTGTCCTGCGCGTAAGCGGGCGGCACAACGTCCTCAACGCGACCGCCGCCGCCGCACTCTGCCTTACACTCGCCGCGCGGCAAAACAGCGCAAACGGCGGCCAGCCCTTCTCGCCCGAGCAAACCCTGCCGGCACTATGCGCCGCGCTGGAGCAATTTCGGGGCAGCAAACGCCGCGGCGAAATCATAGGCGAAGCCGGCGGCATACTCTTTATGGACGACTACGGCCACCACCCCAGCGCCATACAAACGACGCTAAGCGGCCTTAAAACATTCTACCCCAGCCGCCGCCTCATCGTCAGCTTCATGCCGCACACCTACACCCGCACCGCGGCACTCCTTACGGAATTTGCCGCCTGCTTTACCGACAGCGACCTGCTTTTTCTCCATAAAATCTACCCGTCCGCGCGGGAAACCTACACCGGCGGCGTTTCCGGCATAACGCTTTACGAACACACCCGCGCGCGCCACCCCAACGTCCGCTACATAGACGACCCGCACACCGCCGCCGCGGAAATTGCCCCGCTGCTCAAACCGGGCGACCTGTTCCTGACCATGGGCGCGGGCGACAACTGGAAGCTGGGCCGCCGCCTCTACGAACAAAAACGGAGCGCCCCATGCGAAGCATGACCGGCTTTGCCGCCGCCGAATACGCAAACGACACTATTTCGCTCTCAGTCGAAATAAAAGGCTGCAACAGCCGCTTTCTGGAACTATTCATCTGCCTGCCGCCGGCATACAGCACCCTGGAACCCGAAATCAGAACCCTGGCCAGTACATTTTGTGCACGCGGACGAGTCGAGATAGCCATAAAACTCAAAGAGAACCACCAACCCTGGAGCGTAACCATAAACGAAGCCGCCGTTGCCGCGTACACCAGCGCCGCCGCGCGCATACGCCCCGGCGAAACCATACCACTGGCAACACTCCTAACCCTGGACGGCGTTTTAGAATCCGGACAACCCGCCCTCCCCCCGCAAACCCTGTGGCAGACACTCGCGCCGGTACTCAACAGCACCCTGGAGCAATTCGACACAAGCCGCCGGCGCGAAGGCGGCGCCACTCAAACAGAAATCCGCACCCACCTTGCGACACTCACCACAAACACCAGCGCCATAGCGGCGCGCACCAGCGAAATCGAAGCCATACTCCAAAAAAACATACACACACGCTTTACCAGCCTATTAGGCGACGCCGTAGACGAGCAGCGCATCCTTACCGAGACCGCGGCACTCCTCGTAAAGTGGACAATCGCGGAAGAAACAGCCCGCCTAGGCGGCCATTTAGAAGCATTTGCGGAAGAACTGGAAACCAGCAGCGCGCCGGCCAAAAAACTGGAATTTCTATGTCAGGAAATAAACCGCGAACTCAACACGATAAGCGCGAAAACACCCCTTCTAGACGTAAGCCGCGCCGTTGTAAACAGCAAAGAAGCCCTGGAAAACATCCGCGAGCAGCTGCGCAACATCGAATAGCCCGCACCAGCGGCACTATGAGTAGTCGTACCCATTTTCAACAAGCATCTGGTACAACTCCCGCACCGGCAGCCCCACAATAGCACTATACGAACCCGAGATGCACTCGATAAAACACGCCGCCAAACCCTGAATCCTGTAGCCGCCAGCAGAACCCTGCCATTCGCACGTATCCAGATACCACTCAACCTCTTTTTCGGACAACACCGCGAAGCGCACCGTACTAACAACCGTCCGGCAATCCACCCGCTGCATACGCCCATTAAACAGCGCAATAGCGGTAACAACATCATGCTCGCGGCCAGAAAGCCGCATTAACGTCTGGCGCGCGGCCTCACGCGATTTATTCTTGCCGATAACCGTATTATCAAGCGAAATCAACGTATCCGCCGCACAAATCCACGGCGGCACCCTGGAAGACAAACTCTTTATAATAGCGTGAATCTTACGCTCGGCCAAATCCCGCGCCAAATCAATCGGCGCAAGATTCTGGACATTCTGCTCATCAATATCAGGCACCATAATACTAAAAGGCAGATGCAAATTCTTAAAATATTCATGCCTACGAGTACTGCCGGACGCCAAAATAATCGGATCCATACGCCCATTGTACGCAAGAGCCCTGTTTTTTTCTATAGAGCGCATTGCGTCATAATTTTTCTAACCCAAGGGAGCGGGTGCATTTTTTGTCGCAATTGTATATTATGACTATCCATAACGCTCCGCTTGACAAAGAAACGGGTAACCGAGATACTGCCAAAGGCGGGGATCAATGGCAAAACAGGAAAGCATCACGTTATCGGAGTTTCAGAAAAGTATGGGGACGAGAACGCCTGCCGAGAGCATTTATTCGCTATCCGCTGGCCGCTTTTGCCCAAGCGCATATTGAGGAAGCCGCTGTAATAAGCAGTGACGCCTATAGTTCCTATCTGAAAGTGTTTAGTTCGGGCAAGTACCCCCATGAGCCGAAGCGGTTTACCAAGGCGGATAAAGACCATTTGAAATGGCTGCATGTGTTTGTATCAAACGCAAAGACATTTATTCTGGGAACCTATC
>JAITGR010000153.1 GCA_031280455.1 Spirochaetaceae bacterium | reverse complement strand
TAAAACTTCAAATGTTCAAGCGGATTGATGGCACGGCCATTTTTGTACACGGCAAAATGGAGGTGCGGGCCGGTCGAACGGCCGGTATTGCCCACTTCAGCAATTTTATCCCCCTGCCGGACCCGCTGCCCTTCGGAAACGGCGCTGGAATTCAGGTGCGCGTACATTGTTTGGTACCCGCCCGCGTGCGTAAGAATAAGGTACCTGCCAAAAACAGCGTTGAACCCGGCCGTACTCACCGTCCCGTCCATCGCCGCCTTTACCGGCGAGCCGAGTGCCGCCGAAAGGTCAATAGCCGAATGAAAGCGCCGCTCGCCGCCGGTAAACGGGTCTTTACGCCAGCCAAAGCCGGAAGTAAGCCTGCCGCTCACCGGATAGATAAAAAGCTCGCCCATAGCCAGCTTCAAATCTTCCCGCTTCATCTTTGCGCCAGGAATAAAAAGCTGCGCGCCTATCGTTATTTTTTCATCCTGAATATCGTTCGCGTCAAGAATCGCCTCCAGCGGAACATTAAACGCCGCCGCAATCTTTTGGTACGAATCACCCTTGGCTACCGTGTACGGAATCCCGTCCATATTCGGAATACGCAGCACATCGCCGGCGTGCAGACTGCGCGCGTTTTTCATGTCGTTTGACGCGATAATTGCGTCCATAGAAAGCGCGTGGGCGGCGGCTATTTTGGAAACAGAATCGCCCCGGCGCACCGTATAGTTCTGCCAGGTGAATGTCTCGCTGGTGTTAAGCGGAAAATCCTGCGTTTTCACCGGATTCGCCGCGGCAACATGACCGCTCGCGTACCGGTACATTTCCGAAAACACGCGGCTATCGGCTGCCGGCGAAAGCCCGTACCCCGAATTTTCGTATAACAGCGCGAAATACGCGAAAACCGCCGTAACCAGAACGGCGATACCGGCAACGACAAACGGCGGCGACACGCTGACACCCTGAGACTTGGAAAGCGCGGCGGCCCCGCGGCGTTTGCTTACAACCGTGTTTACCGGAGCGAGAACAGCGCCGCCCGGGAGCGCGCTTTTATTTTTTAACACGGCGGCATGCGGCGTGGCGCGGCGCTTTTCCACGTGCTGCGTAAACTGTAAACCACCGTACCCAGAATTTGGCTGATACTTCATACCGCGTTTATCGACATTTTTTTCCAAAAATATGAGTTTTTTCACACCCCCCCGCCGCTCCCCCGCCCGCCGCGCACTGCCAATCACCGCCGCCGCCCTGCCTTGAATATCCGCACCGAAACGCCGAAAATAAAACGAGGCCGTATGAAAATCAGATTGCTTTGTTTAACATTCGTGGTAGCGGCGGCGTTTCGCGCCGCAGCCCAGGAAGCCCCGCCGGCACAAACGGCGGCGCTCCCCCGCACTTTTCGCGGCATGAGCCTGGGCATGGACATTGACGCGCTTAAAACCGCGCTCACCCAGGACACCTCGCTGGCGTTTCGGGGCGACAGCGATGTGTCCCTCCTCCCGCTCCGCCGCCAACTGGTGATAGACACCGAAGGCTACGGCTTTATAAAACGCGCATTTTTTCAGGTAGAAGACACGAGCGCTCCCGGCGCGCCCTCCCCCGCCGAAAGCCCCTCCGCTGCAAGCACCGGCGGCGTTTTTATCATGGCCTTTGTCCTCAACACCGCCAAAATCGACCACTATTCAGTATTCACCAGCTTTATGGAAAAATACGGCGAACCCGTCGTACTAAACCCTCGCATGGCCATCTGGGAAGACGGCGCGACCCGCGTGTTTATCGAACGCCCGCTGACGGTAAAGTACATAGACAAGGCCGTGTTTGAAAAAATCGCCGAAAGTGCAAAAGCACGGGAAAGCGCCGGAACAGTACTCCGCGAGCAATTTTTAGATGAGTTTTAACCAGCACACCCGCCCCCGCCAGTATTGGCGCCGCCCAAAATGGCGCATCCTGTGGTTTGCCGCACTCTGCGTATGCGCGGGCCGCCTCGCCGCCGCGCCGGAAGACACCCGCCCGCAGCCAAAACTGGAAACCCGCCTTTTTACCATAGAAAAAGCCGGCGGTGAGACCGTACACATCGATGCGGAACTCGCCCGCACCGAAACAGAGCGCTCCCGCGGCCTCATGTTCCGCAAAAAACTCGCCGGCGGCAGCGGTATGCTATTCGTGTACGACCGCGACGACCGCCTCTCCTTCTGGATGAAAAACACCAGCATCCCCCTCTCAATCGCGTTCATCAGCAAAACCGGCGAAATAATCGACATCCTCAACATGACCCCATACCGCACCACCCCCGTCCAGTCCAGCCGTTCCGTCCGCTACGCGCTGGAAGTCCCGCAGGGCTGGTTCACCCAAAACGGCATACAAACCGGCGACCGCCTAAACGGCCTCCCGTTATAGCGCGAGAGACGCAAAAACACCACTCCTGGTAACCAGCCGCCATAAATGGCGCGCCATCCATGCCGGTTTTTTCCTGCCCCTTTATTTTATTGCCCAAAAAACCGATAATATACCAAAAGACGGTTTCGCTTCGGGTATGAGGCTGTCTCTTGCACTATTTTTACGCGGGACTCGCCGTCCCGGGGAAGGATTTACAGTATGAAACTTAAAATGCGTTTGACTGTGATTGTCAGTGTCATTGTAATTTCGGTTACTATCGCGGTCGCAACTATGCTCTTGTTACTGGCCAGACGTTCGTTGACGAATT
>JAITGR010000121.1 GCA_031280455.1 Spirochaetaceae bacterium | reverse complement strand
GCTGGGCTGGCGCGAGGGGGAGACTTCCCCCGCCTTGAACCTCGCTTTTAATCTGTTTAACGGTAAAACGATACCGGCATCTGGCGAAGTCGATGTGGAGGACGGACAGCCAGCGGTCGATGGCCAGGGGGAGCGAACGCTGGGCGGGCGTGTCAACGGGCAGCGGCTCGCCTTCAAAAAAGACGGAGAGCAGGCGGCGGAAGTCCTGGCTGCCCGTGGCGGCGCGGCGGGCAAACCAGCGCCGGCGTACCCACTCGTTCAAAAACGCGGAGCACACAAGGTTGACAACGCCGCGGCCTTCTGCCTTTACTGTGCCGGACAGTGAAAGGAGGCCGGTTTCGAGGCGGGAGAGCGCGTCGAGGGCGCAGGCGACCGGCGGGATTGCGTCGTAGGGGCACCATATAACGCGGAGGCTGCCGTTTTGGTGGAGGACATACGGGATGAAAGCGCCGGCGCGGAGGAGGAGGCTGGCAAACTTGAACAGGCAAAAGAGAAAGACCCAATCGTCGCTGCCCGCGGCCTCTGTGCCTGCGCCGGAAAACGCGGAAAATTGCCGCCATGCATCGTAAATGCTGTGGCTGTGTGTTTTGCCGCGCACGGTTGTCTCTTCCAGTACCGGCTGTGTGCCCGGGCCGGCTTTCCCGGCGCAGCGCAGCACCCAGCGCGAACGGGAAAAGCGGTGCTCTAATGTTTCGCCTGATGTGTCCTCGTCCGAGGCCTCGTCCGAGGCCGCGTCTTCCCAGATTTCGCCGGCGGCGCAGTGGTAGAATTCGGCGAGGGAGAGGGCAAAGTTCCGGGCGCTAAACGGCGGGTCAGGCGGCAGGAGCGAGGTGATAAGGCCTGAGCAGTCGGGTAGTTCGCCAAGCGCCGCCTCGATGAGCGCCGCTTTGTCCGGCTGGCTGGCTGGCCTGCTTTCGCCGCCTTTTTGCGCGCCCGCTTTCTTGCGTCCGGCTGCGGGGGCGGCGCTGACGACAAAGGGCGGCGGGATTTCGCGTACCGCGGCTTTGCCGAAGCGCGCGGCGAGGTCCATGCCCCGCAGCCGGAACAGCACGGCGGGGTCGGCGTCAATCTCCCGCGCAATGACGTAGTAGAGCGCCGCCATGTGCTTGCAGGGGTCGCCGTAGTCGGGGCAGGTGCAGGAGCGGCGCATATCCCGCCAGCGCCGGGGGATAAGGTCGATGCCGGCCTTTTGTAATTTTTGCAAAAAGGTTTGGGGGAGTTCGCCCGCCGCGATGTGGGAGAGGAGGACGGGGTCGTCCGCTATCATCCGGTAGACGGTTTCGGCCTCTTTAAGCGGCGCAAACTCAATGACAACGCGGTAAAACGGATCGTAATTGCCGGCAACTTTGGCAACGGCCTTACACGCCCTAAGCTCCAGCGAAAACACTTTGCCAGTGTTGGCGTAGCTTCTGCCGCGGTCAAGGCGCGCACCCATGAGGTAGCTGTCCAGCACCTCGATAAACCACGCGCCCCAGGGGGTAACGCCGTACCTGCCTTTTGTCATGCCGCTATGATAGCGCGAAATGGGCGCGGGGGTGTAGGGGCTGGGCGGGCGGGGTCAGGAATATTTACCACAAAAACCGAGACAATGTATAATGGAAGGCGTGGAGGTTTGCCAATGAGCACTTTTAATGAAGCAATTACGCTTACGAATGTTGGCGATGTAAGCGCGGCGGAACGAAATCTTATCCCGCAGTCCGCAATTCGCGCTATTACGGTGGACGCGTGCGTGGATACCGGCTCGTGGTTTTTGGTCATTAACGAGGAAGTCCGCGCCGCGCTGGGGCTGAAGACTGTCGGGCTGAAGGAGGCGACCCTTGCCAATGGCGCGAAGGTGGAATACCCGCTTACAGAGCCTGTAAACTTCCGCTGGAAAGACCGCGAAATGGCGATGAACGCGCTGCTCCTCCCCGACGCCGAAGTAGTCCTGTTCGGCGCGCTGTGCGTGAAGGCGCTCGACCTTATAGCAGACCCGGTGGATGAATGCCTGAAAGGGCGGCACGGCGCGGAGGCGGTATACCAGCTGTACTAAGGAAGCGCTGATTAAAGCGTGCCGCGTAAAACAAACCACGGAAAAACGCGGAAAGGACACGGAATTTCGGTCTCTTTCCGCGTGGTTTCCGTGCCTTCCGTGGTTTCGCCATGTATGGCGCTCGCCATGTATGGCGCTCGCCATGTATGGCGCAATCAGCGTTGCCCGCCGCTTCGCTTATGTAATTGCCCATCGCATTAATGTGCGGCCAGTATTTTCCGACAATAAGACAGGGAGGATAGATATGGTTAGAAGTTTATGGACTGGCGCTTCGGGCATGATTGGGCAGCAGTCGAACATTGACACGATTTCTAATAACCTGGCGAATGTGAACACGTCCGGTTTCAACAAAGTGCGTTCCGATTTTGAGGATTTGCTGTACCAGACGGTGAAAATCGCGGGAACTCCGGCGACGGAGGATACGGTTACGCCGGTGGGGATTCAGATGGGGCATGGCGTTAAGGTGGCCGCGACGCAGCGTATGTTTACGCAGGGCGCGCTGCAAAATACCGAGAATGTCTACGATGTGGCTATTCAGGGTGAGGGGTTTTTCCGCATCCAGATGTACGATGGCAGCTACGCATACACGCGGGATGGCGCGTTCAAGGTGGACAGCGACGGCAGACTGGTAACTTCTAACGGGTACTGGGTGCTGCCGGATATTGTTATGCCGGAAAATTTTCTGCCGCAGACTATCAATGTTACCAAAACAGGGCATGTTTCGGTTAAAGTGCCAATGAATGGGCGGGACGAGGAAGTACCGGTCGGCCAGATTGAGTTGTACCGCTTTCCAAATCCGGTGGGGCTTACCGCGACGGGCGAAAATCTGTTCAAGGTTACGCCGGCTTCAGGCGAGGCGATTGCCGGCCTGCCGGGGTATGACGGCATGGGGCAGACGATTCACAAATTTCTGGAAATGTCGAATGTGGCGGTTGTGCGGGAAATGGTCGACCTGATTGTCGCCCAGCGCGCGTACGAGTTTAACTCGCGTACGATTCAGACGAGCGACAATATGCTTGGCACGGCGACCGGACTTAAGCGATAATGGAGGCAGCAGCGTTGCGCGGGGTTTGCGGGGTGCTGCTGTTTTTTAAGGAATCGAGTGTATGAAGCCGTTGCGCTCTGCCGCGCTGGTTGTTCTGTGCTGCGCGCCGTCCCTGTGGCCGCTGTCTTTGCAGGCGCAGGATAGTTCGGTTATCGACAATCTGAAGGACGGCAAAACAGAGGAGTCCGCCGCAGGTGCGGGCGCATCCGCTGGTGCGGGCGCTGGCGTGGACGAGGACGATTTTGATGAGGCGGAGTTCGACAAAAATTACAGCGGCCCGAATATCGGTGTTATTTATGACGAGCGCAGTAAATCCGGCTACTTTGTTGTGGACAGCGAGGACGAATACAAGGAGTATCACTACCTTGAACAGATTCGCTACGACGACCTGCTGTTCGTGCTGACCGACACGCTTTCCCGCTTAACGAAGGACGGCTACCGCTGGTCGTCGCTGCCGGTGCTGGAAGTGTTTACCGAAAAGCTGCCGGAAAGTGAAGTGGCGTTTATCTACGAGATTGACAAAAAAAAGAATGTGGTGAGCGCGCGGGTGCAGTTTCCTGATTTTAAGATTTCGCTGACCGCGGTTAAGGCGCGCGACGGCGGGCACCGCTACGACGCATCCAGCGGCAGGGACATGTTTCAGTTGATTAACGCGTTTGCGTACCGGATAAATGAAGTGGAATCGGTGTTGGGCATGGATAACATTGAATACACGATGCGTTTTTTTCGCAAGGACGAAGCGTCTGCTCCGCAGGCGGCGGCGGATGCAGGCGATCAGGCGGCGCCAGAAGTACAGGCGATGCCGGAAAAACCGGCGGGGGAGGAATGATATTATGGAAAGTTTAGCGGCACGGCATTTTGACACCGGCGGTTTTTCCGCGCAGGACGCGCTTTTTAAGCGCCTTTCCGCTGGCAGCGCGCCCGAAGGCGTGGCGGCGGCGCACTCGCCGGCAGGGGACGGCGGCGGGCAGGACTCGTTTGCGGCGATGTTGGCGGCGGCAAGTAAGCCGGCGGCGGCTGATGCGCCCGAAGGCGCGGGGGGTACCGGCGGTGGCGGGCAGGGCGCGGCGAGCGCGGGTAAGCCGGTTATCGACAAGAGCAGCAAGCTGTACGAACAGTGCGCCGCGCTGGAGGGCTTTCTGCTTAAAACGCTGATTAACGGTATGCGAAAAACGGTAGAAAAAAGCGAGTTTACCAAAGGCGGGTTTGCCGGCGAAATGTACGAGGACATGCTCTACGATGAATACACCGCCAACTTTAGCCGGAATGCCAATTTCGGCCTGGCCGGCCTCGCCTACCTTGAACTTTCCGGCCAGCGCGGCAAGCTGCTTTCCGGCGGGCCGCGTTAGGCGGCTGTAGAGCGGCGCGGGTGGGGTTTGCCCGTTTTTGTATGCGGCTTTTTAACGTACTGCGCCTTCCTCTGCTTTTGCAGGGCTTTCTTGTTCCCCTGCTTATTCCGCCCGCGCTGGTGGCGGCCGCTTCCGGCGACCGGCGGGTTTTGGCCGGCTTGTGCGCGGCGCTGCTTTTGTGCGCTGCGGAGAGTCTGCCGGTCTTTTTTACCCTTAAAAAAAAGCCGGTTTCGATACCGGCAAATGACGGCTTTTTAATTGTCAGCGCGAGCTGGCTTTTGTTTGTGTTCGCCGGTGCTGTGCCGTTTTACTTTTCCGGTCTTGCGTTTTCGCTGTGCGATGCCGTGTTTGAAAGCGCGGCGGCGTTTACCACAACCGGCGTGTCCGTCCGCGCCTCAGCCGAGATGCTGCCGCCGGCGTTGCTGCTCTGGAAGGCGCTTTCGTGCTGGGCGGGCGGCGCGGGCATTATCATACTGAGCGTGGCGCTGCTGCCGCTGGTTGGCGCGGGCGGCTTTCAGCTTTTTCGCGCCGAAACGCCCGGGCCGGAAAAAGAGCGCCTTACGCCGACTATCGCCGCGACCGCCAAGCGTCTGTACCTGATATACAGTGCGCTGACGGCCATCTTGTTTGTGTTGTATCTGGCCGGCGGCATGAGTGTTTTCGACGCGGTCTGCCATGCGCTTGCGATAGTTTCTTCGGGCAGCGTCAGCACAAAAAACGCCGGTTTCGCGTATTTTGACAGCGCTTACATCCGGCGTGTAACCATTGTTTTTATGCTGCTTTCCGGGGTCAACTTTAACCTTTTTTTTCTGCTGCTTAAAGGCCGGCTAAAAGACATCTCGCGCAACACGGAATTCCGCGCCTATCTGTGCCTGTTTTTCGCGGCGAGCGCGCTGGTGTTTTTGAGCCGGCAATCGGGCGGCGGCGACGCGCACGAGGCGCGAACCTGGACAAACGCGGCCTTTCAAACGGCGTCGCTGTTGAGCACGACTGGTTCGGCGCTGCAAAACTTCAACTTGTGGCCGCCGCTTGCGCAGGCCGTTCTTTTTATGCTTATGATGAGCGGCGGCTGTTCCGGCAGCGCGTCGGGCAGCGTTAAAATAATACGCCACGTTATTTTGTGCAAACAGGCCGCCCGCGAAATAAAACACCTGCTTTTTCCCAACGCGGTTTTCAGTATCAGGCTGAATCACGACGCCGCGCACAAAGACGTTGTTGCCGGCGCGGCGGGTTTTGTGGCGCTGTACATGCTCACGGTGCTTGTCGTTACACTGGTAAGCGCCGCGGCGGGCCTGGACGTGTGGGCGTCGCTTAACGTAGCGTTCGCCCTGCTGGGCAATATCGGCGCGGGCTTTGGCGTCGTTTTTGAAGGCGGCGCATCGGGTTTTGGCGGAAACTTTAACTCGTTCCCCGACTATATAAAATGGTTTTATTCGTTTATTATGATAGCAGGCCGGCTTGAATTGTGGACGGTCTTTGTGTTGTTCACGCCGCTGTTCTGGCGGGGGCGCTTCGCGCGGCGCACCGCATAGGCGCGTCTCGCAGACTTGTGGCGGGGGCGTCCAAACCCGCCGGGCAATATCCAGCGCACAGGAGAAAGATATGAAATACAGCGTGTTGTTTTGTTGTTTAGCGTTAGTAACTATATTTACTTCTTGTAAAGAAGAGTGGGTGCGAAATATTGAATTTGATAAAGAAAAATTTGCCATAGAACGCGCAAAATGGCAAGAAGTAAAACCACTAAAATATAGTTTTGTATACGAAACATTTGTATCCATGCCGTCTGACCCTGTTGAAATTACTATTTTAAACGATTCTATGGTCTCCGCTGAATATTCTGAAACCTCACACGGACACCCGGATGAAGTATATTGGTACAAAAAAGAATTCATTGCCAAAATAGATGATATTTACGCATATATCGAAAGTGAATTTAATAAAGACAACAGCGATGACGATGTGGTGCTTATAAGCCTAAAAATAACCTACAACGCGGGCTGGCATTTTCCAGAGAAAGTACGGTATTCTTTTAGCAAAAAGAGCGAGAGCACCGGCGCCGGCGGCAGCACGCCGCCTGGTAAATATAATGGGTATAGTATGGATATACGCAATTTTATCAATTTAACGTTGTAAAATGGAATGGAATGAACTACCCCGCCGCAAGCAGCGGGGTATCAGATTTTTCCGCGAAAAATCTGTCGTTCGATAGGAAATGGTTGTACAGTGGGGTTTACTACCATTTTTCTTTATCGAGGCTGTTGCAAAACTTCAGTTTTGCAACAGCAACCTCTTAAAAATGCACGTTTCGTAAGGCTTTAGCCTGAGAAACTGCAAGAGCCGTGCAAAAGTAACCGACTTTTGCAACAGGCT
>JAITGR010000113.1 GCA_031280455.1 Spirochaetaceae bacterium | reverse complement strand
ATGGCGTGCGCGCTGGGCGTTAAATTTTTTGACCGGGCAGGGGCGGCGTTTGTGCCGGTGGGCGGCTCGCTCATGGACATTTGCCGGATTGACACGAGTACAGTTGATCCGCGTCTTAAAACCACCCATCTGGTAACCATGTGCGATATTGACAATCCGCTGTACGGAAAAACCGGTGCGGCGCATATTTTTGGCCCGCAAAAAGGCGCGGATGATCAGATGGTACTGCGCCTTGATGCGGGGCTTGTGCATCTGAACGATATTGTTAAACGCGATACGGGAGTGGATGCAGCGCTCATGAATGGCGCGGGAGCCGCGGGCGGTATGGGATACGGCATGAAAGTTTTTTTGGACGCGGAAATACAAATGGGTATTGAAACGGTACTTGACACGGTGCAATTTGATGAGCTTGTTAAAGGCGCGGATTGTGTGTTCACCGGCGAGGGGAAAATTGATTCACAGAGTTTGCGCGGCAAAGTCGTCATTGGAGTTGCGCGGCGCACAAAAAAAGCGTGCGTCCCGCTCGTAGCTGTCGTAGGCGACATTGGCGACAACATTGACGCAGTGTATGAAGCAGGCGTTACCGCAGTGTTTAGCATCAACCGTGTTGCCGTTGATTTTTCGCGTGCGCGTCTTCGTGCAAAAAGCGATCTCGCCCTCACCATGGACAGTCTCATGCGCTTTTCTGGAATCTTTTAGAGCCTGCAAGGTCTATTGACCCTACTTGTCAATATCGGGGAAATGGGATAGACTTATGCTATGAAACACAGTCGTTTGTTGGCCGTGGTTTTTTCCGTGCTGGGTGCCGCCACGGGTGTCGCGCAGGAAGAGGCGGTCGATAGTAATGAGCTTCGCAGTAATCTGGGTCCGGTGGAGTTCATCAGTAATACCGCGCGGCCGTCTGTCGTCAATACGCGGGCGGAAATTGCGGCCATTGGCAGCCGGCTGGGGAACGCGGTCCGCACCGGTACCGGCGAAGCTGGCGGACGGGTGAGTTATTTTGTCCGCCACAACCTGTACCCGGCAGAGGCGGGTAAGCTGGATGCCGATATTTTTGGTCTGGGCGCAAACGCGGGGGTCGATACTATCCGCAACCTTCGCTGGATTATTCAGGGCTACCTGGAAGCCGCATACAGTTACTCCATAAATGACGCCGCGACGCTGGCCGAATTTATCACCGTATACAATGCGGTCTACCGCAAAAACCGCGAGTACTTTTCCAGCCGCTACAAAACGCCGCTGCTGAACGATTTACAACCGGCAGGTATCGAGGGGCTTTCGACTAACTGGACTGAATGGGCCGGCCAGACGCTGATGCTCATTCCGCTGCGGACGGCAGCGGACGGCTCGTTGAGCGCGGTCGATACCAGCGCCATCACCTCGGAAGAAGTTATTAACGAGATGCGTAAGGACGACGACCGCGGCATCGACCAGCGCCAGGCCATGGTCGAGCTTAAGGAGCGCGAGGCTGACCAGGCGAGTCAGCGGGCGGAGCTTCAGCGCGAGGCCATTGTCACCGAAGAAGCGCGCATTGCCGAAGAACGCCGCAAACAGGCCGAAGAGCGCGCGGCGCTGGAAAAACAACAGGCCGAAGGTTCGATTTCGCCGGAAGAAGCGGCTAAAAAAGAAGCGGAACTGGCCGCGCGGGAAGAAGCGTCGGCAGAGGCCGAGGCTGACCTCGAAAAAATGCGCGCCGACGAGCAGGAAAACATCGCGCTTGCCGAGCGGAAAACCGAAGAAGCGCAGGCGGAGCGGCAGGGCATTAGCCAGGATCAGTCCGAAGTGCTGGGTATCGACGCGCCGCAGCAGAACACGCCGCCGAGCATACTCGGCGTACGGCTTAACCCGGGTTCCGCCGGAACAGGCCGCATTGTGCGGGTAAACGCGAATAACGCCGCCCAGATACAGAGTTCGGATTTGAACACGCTCAACGCCCGCAGTGTTGTGTTTACCGGCGGTAAAATTATCGCGGTGGCGGCCAGCGGCGGCAAGCATTATCTGGTCGAAATAGACGGCGCGACACTGCAGGTTATCAATCAGGGCAAGGACGAAGTAAACAAAGACAGCCTTATCTGGGCGAACGGCGCGAGTTTGTACGCCGTCTCGGTCAACGCGGGTAAAAACAACATAGCGCGTTTCGACATCAGTCTGGTAAAGCAGGCAACGTCCGGCGCGCTTGTCCACCCGCTTGCGACCATAACGTTTCAGGGTGATAAAGTGCTCACCCAGGACCCCAGCGGCGCGGTCATCATACTGAACGCCAGCGACCTGGCGCTATGATGCGCCATGCGCAATGACGCACACGGCGGCGGGTACGATGCACGTTGTCGTCATCGGCTCCGGCGGGCGTGAGCACGCTGTTGTGCGCGCCCTTGCCAAAAGCGCGCGTACCGGTAAAATCACCGCGATTCCCGGTAACAGCGGCATCGCGCGCGAAGCGGCCTGTGTCGACCTCGACCCGTCCGACATTGCCGCCGTTGTCGCTTGGTGTACGCTGAACGCCGCCGGCTACGTTGTCGTAACACCGGACAATCCCCTCGCGCTCGGCATGGTCGATGCGCTCGAAGCGGCGGGCATCCCCGCGTTCGGCCCCCGTAAAGCGGCGGCGCAAATTGAAGCCAGCAAAGCCTACGCCAAAAGCCTCATGCGCCGGTACGGCATACCCACCGCCGTCTGCGAAGTCTGCACCGAAAGCGCCGCCGCGCTTTCTTACGCCCGCGGCTGGTTCCAGAAAACGCCCGCAAAGCCGCTGGTCGTCAAGGCGGACGGCCTTGCGCTGGGCAAAGGCGTCCGCATCTGCGCCACGTTTGAAGAGAGCGCGCGGACCATCGAGGAGTACATGGGCGGGCGCTTTGGCGAGAGCGGCAAAACCGTTCTTTTGGAAGAATGCCTTGCCGGCCCGGAAGTGAGCGTGCTCTCGTTTTGCGACGGCACGACCGTCGTCCCGATGATTAGCAGCATGGACCACAAGCGCGCGCGGGACGGCGACGAGGGGGAAAACACCGGCGGCATGGGCGCTGTCGCGCCGAACCCCTACTACACGCCGGAAATCGCCGCGTTCTGCATGGAAAAAATATACCGCCCCAGCGTCGCGATGCTGGCCGCCTGCAACGCCCCGTTTAGCGGCTGCCTGTACTTCGGCCTGATGCTCACCTCGGACGGCCCCAAAGTAATCGAGTACAACAGCCGCTTTGGCGACCCCGAAGCGCAAACGGTGATCCCGCTGTTGGAAAGCGACCTCCTGGAAATCATGCTGGCTTGCACTGAAGGCCGTCTGCGCCCCCAGATGGTCAAATTCAGCCAGAACGCCAGTTGCTGCGTCGTGCTCGCATCGGACGGCTACCCGGGCGCGTGCGAAACAGGTTTCCCGATAACCGGTATTCAGGCGGCGTCGGAAACGGCCGCCATCTACCACGCCGCCACCACGGCGCGGGGCGGCCAGTTCTACAACGCCGGCGGCAGGGTACTTGGCGTAAGCAGCCAGGCGGCAACCCTGCCCGCCGCCATAAAAGCCGCCTACCACGCCGCCGGAAAAATCCACTGGCAAAACATGTACTACCGCCGCGATATAGGGCGGAGCGTCTGCGGCGCGGGGCGGATTTCAGATTCCTGATTTCAGACCTTCCGCCGATAATTCAGATCACGGCGGAGCCTGTTGCAAAAGTCGGTTACTTTTGCACGGCTCTTGCAGTTTACGAAGTAAAACTCATTGCCCTACCCGTGCAGCGGGTTGGCAAAACGGCCGCGCAAGCGATTGCATACTGGCCTTGTAGCCAGCATCCATGCCGGCCTAAAGCAAGCGGAAAGCGCGGTTCCCTGCCCGCAGGGTAGGGAATGCGCCCAAATTCCCCATATCTGGAATCGGCTTGACATTGGGCGGAATATGCGGTTGTATAGGGCATGGTTATTTCTGTGTGTGTAAAGCGTATTGGATTTGTGATTGCGGCGGCGGCGCTGGCGGGGGGCGGTTTTTTGTTTCTGAAAACGTATTTTTTGGTGCTGCGGTACGCGAAAAAAACGAGTGCGGCGGCGGTGGATTATGCACGGGATGAAAATTGGCTGAGTCTGGATGGCCGGGGCGGGGCGCAGGGGGTTGATGTTTTTTTTCTGTATCCAACGTGCTACTTTTTGGATGAGGAAGATTTTTGCGCGGTGGATAATGCTGCTATGCGCGGCGAGGCGGAAAAATTGCGCGATGCGCACATTGGTATATTTGACCACGCTAATTTTTTTGCGCCGTTGTACCGGCAGTTGAGTATTCCGTTTATAAAAAAGACGATGCTGCTGGGTTTGCTGTCGAACGCGGTTGCGGCGATTCCGCTTGCGGATTG
>JAITGR010000067.1 GCA_031280455.1 Spirochaetaceae bacterium | reverse complement strand
AAAAGAAAATCAAGCAGGCGGGCGTTTCCGGCATTATACGGCCTAGCAAAACGTCGGTGCAAATTGTCGTGGGGCTGAAAGTCCAGTTTGTCCACGATGAAATGAAAAAACTGCTGTAGGCATGGACTTTGTTAAAGAAGCCTGCGTGGAAACGCGGGAAGCGATAGCCGCCGCCGCATCCGGCGGCGCGCATCGGGTCGAGCTTTGTTCACGGCTTGACCTTGGCGGCCTTACCCCGCCGCCTGATCTTGTGCGCTATGCCCGCGAAAAAAACCTCGCGGCGGCGGCGATGGTCAGGCGGCGGGCGGACTTTCTTGCCGGAACGCAGGCGGAGCGCGCGGCGCTGGCGGCGGATGCCGTGTTGATGCTGGAAAGCGGCGCGGACGCGCTGGTGATGGGCTTTTTGGACGGCGGCGGCCTGCCGGACTTTGCGGCGCTTGACGAAATTACCGCCGCCGCGTCTGCCGCGTTAGCCGCGTCTGCCGCGCGGGCGGGTGGCGGCGCGCCGGAGTGCTCCGTACCGGAGTTTGTGTTCCACATGGCGTTTGACGCGATACCCGCCGCCGCCCAGTTTGCCGCCCTGGACGCGCTTGCCCTGCGCGGGTTTTGCCGCATCCTCACTTCGGGCGGCCCCTCCGGCAAAGCGCTGGACAACACGGCGCGCCTTAAAGCGCTCCACGATTACGCAGCGGGGCGCATAACGATACTGTGCGGCGGCGGCGTTACCGACGGCAACTACCGCGAAATCGCGCGCCGTACCGGCATACGCGAATTTCATGGCCGCCGGCTGGGGCTGATTAATTGAGAATTGAGAAAGGTTGAATTCCGGTTTAATCAGCGTTGCCCGCCGCTTTGCTTATTTCAGGCGGTTCATCACAATTTCGCCGCCGATTATCGTTAAAAGCGGCTCCCAGCCGGGGCTAAAAACCGCAATATCAGCGTCAAAACAGGGGGCAATGCGCCCTTTGCCGGTAAACCGCATGACATCGGCAGGGTTTGACGTAGCGCAGCGCACCGCGTCAACCAGCGGAAAGCCAAAGCGTATCAGGTTTTTAACGCCTTCTACCATGGTCAGCGCCGAGCCGGCTACCACGCCGTCGCATTTACGGTGGAAGCAGCCGTCTTCAAACACTACTTCCTCGCCGTTGGCAAAAAAAGGCGGGTTGTCCTGGCCTGCTGGTTTAAGCGCGTCGGTAACCAGCACAATTTTATCCATGGCCTTGTCGCGCAAAAGCAGTTTGAACAAATCGGGATGCACATGCACGCCGTCGGCAATTACTTCGCAGGACATATCGTTGTTCGCCAGCACCGCGCCGACAGCCCCGGGGTTGCGATGATGCATCTGGCGCATCGCGTTAAACAGGTGGGTTGTATGCAGAATCCCCGCGCGCATGCCTTCCATCATGTTTTCGTACAGCGCGTCCGTGTGGCCGGCCTGCAGCACAATGCCTTTTTTTAGCGCCGAAAGCGCGAGCTCGTGCATGTGCTTTAGTTCCGGCGCTACCGTCATGTTGACAATGCGCCCGCCGGCGGCCTCCCAAAGCCGGTCGAACAGCGGCAAATCCACCGGCCGTATCGCCTGGGGCTTTTGCACGCCGGCCTTATCCGGCGACAGAAACGGCCCTTCAAGGTGAATGCCCATAATCCGCGCGCCTTTTTCCCTGCCCATCGCCCCCGCAATCGCGCCAATAGCGCGCAGCATTTTCGGCTCGTCCGCCGGATACATTGTGGGGTTAAACGCCGTAACGCCCCGCCGCGCCAGTTCCAGAGACATGCGTAAAACCGATTCCTGGCTGCAATCCTCCGTGCCAAATCCGCCGCAGCCATGAATGTGCGTGTCGATAAAGCCTGGCGTAACATACGCGCCGCCGGTGTCGATGAGTGTTGTATCCGCGCTAAAATCGCGCTGTAAAAACCGCTTCTGGCTAAAAACATCGGCTATTTTTCCGTCTTCAACAAGAACGGCGCACTGTTCCATAACCGAAAACCGGTTGATGATAGAGCCGTTGTATAAACAAATAGCCATAGCGCCGCCCTATTGCAGAAGCGCCGCCGCGTCCGCGTCGGCAATGACCGTAACAGCGGCGTGCAGCCGCAGCACGGACGCGGGAAGCGCCGGCGTAACCGGCCCGGTAAGCGCCTGCTTAAGCGCGGCAGCCTTTGCCGCCCCCGACGCGATAAGCAGAATACGGCGCGCGCGCATAATAGTACCAATGCCCATGGTGTAGGCAAAGCGCGGCACGTCCTCTTCGCGCTCGAAAAACCGCTTGTTCGCCGCTATCGTACTTGCGGAAAGCGGCTGCTTGTGCGTCGCCACCTCGAACGCATCGGACGGTTCGTTAAACCCAATGTGGCCGTTATTTCCAATACCCAGTAGCTGCACGTCGACCCCGCCCAAATCGCGCAGCAGCGCCTCGTAGCGGGCGCACTCTTTATCCGCGTCAGCCGCGCGGCCATCCGGTATATGCGTGTGTTCTTTGCGGATATTTACCTTTGAAAAAAGATGCGCGTCCATAAAAAAGCGGTAACTGCGCGGGTCGTCCCCCGCAAGACCGCAGTATTCATCAAGATTAACCGTCCGCGCGCGGGAAAAATCAACATCGTTCTGGCCGCCGGCAAGAACCTCGTACGTCCCCAGCGGCGAAGAACCTGTGGCAAGCCCCAGGACGCTCTCTGGTTTTAGCAAAAGCTGCGCGGCAATAAACCGCGCGGCCGTATCGCTCAATGCGCCGTAATTTTTGGTAATGATAATTTCCATAGCGCCTTCAGTATATCCAAAAACAAAAACCGCCTCTAGACAATGCTGATTAAATTGAAAATTGAGAATTGAGAATTGGGAAATCCGCGAATGTACGCGAATTATAACGAATATAGAGAGGCTGTTGCAATGGCGCGATTGCCGCGCATGAGTTTTTGAACAGGCTCTTATATCGTAGTGATTGCCGGTGTATACTGTTGCTTTCGGGCTTGATTTTTCAGGCTTATTTGTATTGGTTGACAAGGAGTGCTTGTATGGGGTGTTTTTCTAAAAAGCGGTTGTGTGCCGCGGTGGTGGTTCTGGCGGCTGCGGTGGTTTTGGGGGCGTGCGCAAAGAAAGAGGGCGCCGCGCGCTCTGGCTCCGGCGGAAAGATTATTGTCTATACGTCGATGAAGGAAACGTTGATTAGCGAGCTTAAAAACTTGTTTGTCGCGCAAAATCCGGGTGTCGATATGGATTATCAGTCTGCTGGCGCGGGGTCGCTTATGGCTAAAATCGCGGCGGAGCGTGAGAGCGGGCGCATTATGGCCGACATTATCTGGACGAGTGAGGTGCCGGATTTTTATCGTATGAAGCAGGAGGGTATTCTAGTTCAGTATAGGCCGCAGGGGGCGGACGAAATCTTAAATCCGCTGGAAAATGCCGAGGATTATTTTATTCCCGCGCGGCTTGGTACTTTGGGTATTGTGTACAATACGCGGCAGGTTAAAAATCCGCCGGCACAGTGGAACGACCTTGCCGGCGCTGATTTTAAGGGCGCGTTCTCTATTGCCGACCCGGCGCTTTCGGGTACGTCGTTTGTGAGTGTCGCGCTGCTGAAAGAGCGCTTTGGCAACGACTTTTTCCGCGCGCTGCGCGCTAATGGCGCGACAATCGGCAAGGGGTCGGGGCAGGTTGTCGATGATACGGCTTCCGGCGAGCTTGCGGGGTGTCTTGGTGTCGATTACATTGCGTTCGACAAGATTGAAAAGGGCGCGACGCTGGCGATAGCCTACCCGCCGGAAGTGCTGCTCATTCCCAGTCCTATTGCTATTCTTAAAGATACCAAGGCGCCGGAGGCTGCGCGTAAGTTTATCGACTTTATGCTGACTAAAGAGGCGCAGGAAATTATCGCCGGTAATGGTACGCTGCCGACGCGCAGGGATGTTGAGATTCCGGCGCGGTTCAATCTGCCGCCGGTTACTCAGGCGGTCGAAAACGGTATTGCGATTGATTATTTGCAGGTAATGGGCGAGCGTGAACAGCGTATCGCGGACTTTAAGGCCATCATGCAGAAATAGCGCGGTGCGGGCTTCGGGGCGATGCCGCTTTACGACTGCGTACCTTGAAGTCCGGCCCACAGGAGGGGTCATGGCCGAAATTCGATTAGAACATATCTACAAAAGTTACGGGAAGCACGACGTTCACGCGGACTTGAACATGACGATAGCCGGCGGCGAGTGCTTTACCCTGTTGGGGCCGTCCGGCTGCGGCAAAACAGTGCTGATGCGCATGATTGCCGGTTTCGAGATGCCGGATAAGGGTAAGATTTACATTGACGGCAAACTCGTTTCGGACGGTGAAGCGCGCACATCGGTGCCGCCGAACCTGCGGGGGCTGGGCGTCGTGTTTCAGGATTACGCGGTCTGGCCGCACATGACGGTGTTCGACAACATTGCCTACCCGCTCAAAATTGCCGGTGAAACGCCGGAGCGCATTAAAGAGCAGGTTACCCGCACGGTGGCGCTGGTCAACCTCGGCGGGCTGGAAAGCCGTCTGCCGTCCCAGCTTTCAGGCGGCCAGCAGCAGCGGGTCGCGCTGGGGCGCGCGCTGGCGGCCGGCCCGTCGCTCATGCTCCTCGACGAGCCGCTTAACAACCTGGACGCGAACCTGCGCGAGGAGATGCGCTTTGAAATCAAGGAACTGCAGAAAAAGCTCGGCATAACGATTCTGTACGTTACGCACGACCAGGAAATTGCCTTGGCTATTTCCGACCGCATCGCCATTATGGACCACGCGGGAAAAGTGATGCAGGCGGGTGCGCCGGCGGAGGTGTTTGAGCGGCCCGCCAACGACTTTGTGTTCCGCTTTCTGGGCGTTTCAAACTTTCTGCCGGTGGAGCAAAAATCAGGCGGCCTCTTTGTCGGCGGCCAGGAATTGCGCGCGCCGGACGCGCCGGCGATACAGGCTGAAAAACTGGTTGCCGCGTTTCGACCTTCGGATCTTACCATAAGCCGCGGCGGGGACGGGCTGAAGGGCAAAATCGTGCGCGCGAGTTTTCTGGGCGCGGACATGGACTATCTTATCGCGGTTGAATCGCGGATTATCCGTTCCCAGCTTAACACCTACACCGCGCTGCAAAACGATTTGATACTGCGCGAAGGCGATGAGTGCGTTGTGCGCTTTATCGCCGTTACCTGGTTCGACGCGGCCAAAATACGCGCGGAGGGAGTTTCATGAATCAACCACATCTTTTAACACTGAAAAAGCCGTCTATCGGCATAACGGAGGTCATCCTCTTTTTCTCGATAGCCGTGCTTGTCGTCTTTGTCGCCTTTCCGGTGCTGCTCATCCTGACCAACGCGCTGTTCGGCGGCGGCAGCTTCAACGTGAAAGACATCGTTAAGGTGTTCACCAACCCGGACACCTACCATGCCTTGCTCAACTCGCTGATAATAGCCGGCGGTACGACGATACTCAGCACGATTATCGGCACATTTTTCGCGTGGCTGGTAACCCGCACCGACCTCCCCTTCAAAAATGTGATGAAGGTGGTGTTTCTGGTGCCGTTTATGTTCCCGTCGTTTATCGGCGCGCTGGCGTGGAAAATGCTGCTCAACCCGCGCTCCGGCTACATCAACCGCTTTTTTATGGACGTGTTGAATTTCGCCGAGCCGGTGTTCAACATTTATTCGTACTACGGCATGTGGTTTGTCGAAAGCATGTACCTGTTCCCGTTTGTGTTTATCCAGGTGTCCGGCGCGCTGGAGCGCATGGATCCCACGCTGGAAGAATCGGCGCGTATTTCAGGCGCGAGCCTCTTTACCATTACGCGGAAAATCACGCTGCCCTTGGTCAAGCCCTCGATACTCGCCGGCGCGCTCCTGGTCATGCTTTACTCGATGGCGCACTTTGGCACGGTGGCGGTGCTGGGCGTTCAGCATGGCATCTACAACATTCCCACGATGATTTACGAAAAAATCAACTCCAGCGCCGGCAGCATGGCCTCCATACGGACGGGGACGGTGCTCGCTTCGGTGCTGATTATTTCGGCGGCGCTCATCCTGTGGCTGCAAAACCGTGTGCTGGGGAGCGGCAAGTACCAAATTATCGGCGGCAAGAGTTTTCGGCCCATGGAGCTGAAACTGCGCGGTCTGCGCTACCCGCTGCTGGCTATCTGCATTGTGTACATATTGGTAACGATAGTGCTGCCCACGCTGACGATATTCCTGGTGGGCGCGCTCAAAACCTACGGGCTTCCGTTTACGCCGGAAAACTTGAGCCTTGCCAATTACAAGTACGTGCTGTTCGGCTGGCGGCTTACGCGGGACGCGATACGCAATTCGGTGCTGCTGGGTCTCGCCGCCGCGGTCATTACGATGTTTGCCGGTGTGATTATTTCGTACGTGCTGGTCAAAATGAAGGTGCGCGGCAAGGGTATTCTGGAATTCCTGGGGATGCTGCCGTTTTCGGTGCCCGGCTCGGTTATCGCGCTGGGCGTTATTCTGGCCTGGAGCGGGAAATTCGGCGTGAATCTGTATAATACGGTGTGGATAATCCTGGTGGCGTACATCGCGCGCTACATGGCGTTCTCGCTCAAGGCGAACTCCGCCGCGCTGGAGCAGATCCACGACTCGCTGACCGAGGCGGCGCGGGCGTGCGGCGCGACCATGGGGCGGACGCTCCG
>JAITGR010000004.1 GCA_031280455.1 Spirochaetaceae bacterium | reverse complement strand
AACTCACACATTCGCAATTTTTGCATTATCGCGCACATAGACCACGGCAAGTCGACGCTGGCCGACCGGCTTATTCAAAAGGCGCGCATTGTCGACGACCGTAATTTTCAAAACCAGATACTGGACACTATGGACATTGAACGCGAGCGCGGCATAACGATTAAAAGCCAGGCGGTAACTATTCCGTATAAAGCCGCGGACGGCAAACAGTACGAGCTCAATTTTGTTGATACGCCCGGCCATGTTGACTTTACCTATGAGGTGTCGCGGGCGATTAGCTCCTGCGAGGGGGCGCTGCTTTTGGTGGACGCGACGCAGGGGGTGCAGGCGCAGACGCTTTCCAATATGTATCTTGCGCTTGAACACAACCTGGAGATTATTCCGGTTATTAACAAAATTGATATGCTTGCCGCCGATATACCGGGGACAAAAGCGCAGATTGACAAAGACCTGGGGCTTCACGCCGATGACGCGCTGCTTGTTTCGGCGCGGAACGGCACGGGTGTTGACGAGCTTTTTGAGGCTATTGTAAAAAAAATCCCCCCCCCCAGAGGCGACTCGTCCGCGCCGCTTCGCGCCCTCGTCTTTGACTGCCACTACGACCCGTATCGCGGGGTTGTCGTACATCTGCGGCTTTTTGACGGCACTATCAAAAAAGGCATGAAGATTCGGTTTATGTTTACAAAAACCGAATACGAAGTGGAAACGCTGGGTGTTTTTAAGATAACGCCGGTGGAAACCGAAAGCCTGCGCGCCGGCAGCGTGGGCTACATTATCGCCGGTATTAAAACAGTCAGCGACGCGCGGGTGGGCGATACGGTTCCGGGGGCGGACGCGCCCTGCGAGCTTGCGCTGCCGGGGTTTAAGGAAGTCAAGCCGGTGGTGTTCTCGTCGATATATCCGGTGGATTCAAATGATTACGAAGAGTTAAAACAGAGCCTGGAAAAGCTGCGCCTTAACGACGCCAGCCTTGTATACGAAAAAGATTCATCGGCGGCGCTGGGGTTTGGTTTCCGCTGCGGGTTTTTGGGGCTTTTGCACCTTGAAGTAATTGAGGAACGGCTGGAGCGCGAGTTTGGACAGGCGGTCATTTTTACCGCCCCTTCGGTAAAGTACAAAATTATACATAAAAGCGGCGGCGAGGCGTATATTGACAACCCGACCGAATACCCGGACGAAAGCACTATCGCCTGCGCGGAAGAGCCGTATATACGCGCGTCTGTTATAAGTCCTGCCGTGTATCTTGGCGGCATCATGACGCTGTGTATGGATAAGCGCGGCATACAAACAAATATGACGTATCTGGATGAAAAGCGCGTCGAGCTTGTCTACGACATGCCGCTTGCCGAAGTGCTGTTCGACTTTTACGACCGCCTAAAGAGTATATCGCGCGGCTATGCGTCGTTCGACTACGATATTACCGGCTACCGTCCAACAATATTGGCAAAACTGGATATTCTGCTGAACGGCAAAGCGGTGGACGCGCTAAGCCAGCTTGTGTTTAAGGATAAAGCATACGACCGCGCGCGCTTTGTCTGTGAACGGCTAAAGGACGAAATCCCCCGCCAGCAGTTTAAGATTCCTGTCCAGGGGGCTATAGGCGGCTCGGTGATAGCCCGCGAGACGATTAACGCGCTGCGAAAAGACGTGCTTGCGAAATGTTACGGTGGCGATGTTACGCGCAAACGCAAACTGCTGGAAAAACAAAAAGAAGGCAAAAAACGCATGAAAATGGTCGGCGATGTCGAGCTGCCCCAAAGCGCCTTTCTGGCCGTCCTTAAAAGCAAGGAAGAGTGACCCAATTCCAAAAATGGGTTATTTTTGGAATTGGGTCTTGGAGAAACGGCAATTTTGCCGTTTCTCCCGCAGAAATCACGGTAACGCATTGCCCGCCGCTTCGCTCCTTACGCGTCGAGGTTGACCATGAGCCTGCCACAGCACAATGGGATTGTGTCGCCGGCTTTAAGGTCGATGGTTTTGTTGCAGATGCTGCAATAGACGCTGCAATCTTCCGTTACCACTTTTGGATTGTATTCGACCGGCTTTACAGACCCTGTGCTTTTTGCATCCTTGCTGTGTTCCATGCCCTCGATAAAGAACATTGCGCCTTTATCGTTGGCCGAAGGGGTGTACTCCCCGACCGGGCACAGTTTGAGCGTTGGGCCATTACAGCCAATCACCGCTTCCCACAGCTTTTGCAAAGCGTCTTTCTCCGCCTGATTTTCCGGATTAAACGTTACAACCGATTTTTCAACTTGAATTTTCATTGTATTCTCCTAGTAATGAAACTGATTACTATTAAGAACTATTTTCCACAGTTTGTCAAGACCGGAATTACCCCATATTGCGCCCCCCTTGTTTATCGCACATCAGGGGCGCTTTCTGTTACAACGTGAATATCATGCCAAGCGAAACATACGGAAACGGGATAATCACGTATATTTCGTAGCCGATTCCCATGGTCAGGGCTGTTTCTTCGGTGAAAAATGCATTGAGCTTAAATCCGATATCCAGGCACGGCACTAGCTGGGGCCGGTCCCAGATTGTATAGAGGCCTTTCAATTTTATGTGTTCTGATGTCCGCAGCACACCATCCATGCCCATATTGTTAAAAATAACGCCCGCCGCAAGGCCGATGTTGTGCGCTATTTTGACAGTCTCGTGCCAGTCTCCTTCATACTCGTCAACAAAGCCATTGTTGTAATAACTTGCATCGCAGATAAAGCCTACTTTTTCGTTGTTCCCGAAGCGCATCCAGCCAATTTTTCCGCCAATGCCGGCATAAAAGTACGCTCCGCAATTTAATTCAAAGTAAATCTGGTCTGTGGCGTAGAGGCCGGCGTTTAATCCCGCAAAAATGATGCCAAAACAAGCAAGTTTCTTTTTCATGGCCACCCGCCCTTACTAGCCGCAAACTGTACCCTGGCAGGTACGGTTGCGTTAATTCCATAAGAATTAACGCATTTGCCCAGAAGAAGACTCGAACTTCCATGCTTTTAACGGCACTGGTACCTGAAACCAGCGTGTCTACCAATTCCACCATCTGGGCTGCTTACGAGTACAGTATGGCGCGTTTTTTTGGTTTGCGCAAGGGGGGGAAACATCAGTTGCGGAAGCTGTGTATGGGGGCGGGGATTCTGCCGGCGCGGGCGATAAAAGCGTCGCTGCGCGCTTGGTGAACGGGTATGATAGGCGCCCCGCCCAGTAGTCCGCCAAACTGCGCCCAGTCGCCCGCTTTTTTGCCGGGAACCGGAATCAGGCGGGCGGCGGTTGTTTTGTTGTTCACCATGCCTATCGCCATCTCGTCCGCGATAATTGCCGAGAGCGTCTCCGCGCTGGTGTCGCCCGGCAGCGCTATCATATCCAGCCCGACCGAACATACGGCCGTCATCGCTTCCAGTTTATCCAGGGTGATGTGCCCTTGTTTGGCGGCGGCGACCATGCCTTCGTCTTCGGATACTGGTATAAACGCGCCGGAAAACCCGCCGACATGGGTAGACGCCATAACGCCGCCTTTCTTTACCATGTCGGTAAGCAGCGCCAGCGCCGCGGTGGTGCCGTGGGTGCCCGCCGCTTCGAGCCCCATTTCCTCCAGAATACGGGCGACCGAATCGCCGGCGGCGGGAGTCGGGGCAAGCGATAAGTCCAGAATGCCGAACGGGATGGCAAGGCGGGCGGCGGCTTCCATACCGACAAGCTGCCCCATGCGGGTAATTTTGAACGCGGTCTTTTTGATAGTGTCGGCCAATTCGTCAAAACTTTTTCCCCGGCAGGTTTCCAGCGCCGCCTTAATCACCCCGGGGCCGGAAACGCCGACATTCAAGCAGGCCTCGCCTTCGCCTGTTCCGTGGAACGCGCCGGCCATAAACGGGTTGTCTTCCGGCGCGTTGCAGAACACCACCAGCTTGCTGCACGCGATAGCGTCGCGGTCGGCCGTCTTTTCCGCCGCCGCTTTGATAATGCGCCCCATAAGCCGCACCGCGTCCATGTTGATGCCGCTTTTGGTACTGGCGACATTGACCGAGGCGCACACGCGCTCTGTCGCGGCCAGCGCGGCGGGAATTGAATCGATAAGGCGCCGGTCGCTTTCGGTAAAGCCTTTCTGCACCAGCGCGGAGTAGCCGCCGACAAAATCAATGCCGGACTCCAGGGCTGCCTCGTCGAGCGTTCGCGCGAACAGGCCGTAGTCGGCGTTTCCGGCGCTGGCCGCGACCAGGGCTATGGGAGTAACCGCCAGCCGCTTGTTGATGATGGGAATGCCGAATTCGCTTTCAATCTCGCGGCCTACGCGGACAAGGCGCGGCGCGAACCGGAGCAATTTTTCCCGTATGCGTCGGCAGGCTTCCTCCGCGCGCGATGAGGCGCAGTCCAGGAGCGAAATGCCCAGGGTAATGGCGCGAATGTCCAGCTTGTAGCGGAGAAACATGTCGACGGTTTCTGTTATTTCTTTGGCGGAATACAGCATACAATCAGAGCACGCCTTTTTGCAGGCCTATGTTGGCGTAGCGCGCCGTTGTGCCTGTTTGCACAATCGCGTAGGCCTTTTTCGCGTACTCGTAAAATTCAAAGCGCTCAATACAGTGAAACGCTGTGTACGCGCCGTCAACGTCGTATTTTTTAAGGATGCGGTCGAATTCGTCCCAGATGACAGGCCGCGCTTCTTCTGGCCGGGGGTTCATCAGGACGACCGGATGCGGGACAAAGGTGTCCAGCGGGAAAAAACGCAGTAGCGCGTCGAGGAGGACGTCGACTTCAACGCCGTCCAGCCGGACTGCCCGCCGCGCGCCGGAAGTAACCGGATAGTTCGCGTCGGCAAGCACCAGGTAATCGTTGTGTCCCATTTCCATGATGATTTTCATCAGGCAGGGTGTAATAACAGGCGGAATATTTCGCAGCACGGCAACTCTCCTTAACCGGGGTTTACAAAAAAGTTGTTCGGAAACTTCAGTTTCCGAACAGTCTAAAGTATTACACGAGTATACCCGAACGGCGCGCCGCGCGTACATGCCCCCGCCGTCTGCCCAAAGTGCTGCGCACTTTGGGCTTGTAGTTTGCGCTTTGCGCAAACTACAAGCTAAGAAAACGCCATGGATGCGCCGCCATGGATGGCGGCTGGTGTCCAATTCTGCATAGTTTGGCTTTGCAAAACTCCATTTTAAGCATAAAGCGCTACATGGCGCTGTTATATATAATTTAGCGCAGTAATT
>JAITGR010000200.1 GCA_031280455.1 Spirochaetaceae bacterium | reverse complement strand
GCGGGTAGCGCCTGCCGCGTATAACAACCAAAAAATTGCCGCTTAACGCGCGCGGCAGGCCGTCGCCGTAACCCACCGGCAACACGGCAATGCGGGTATCAGCGGCGGCCGTCCACGTTCTCCCGTACGACACCGATTCACCCTTGTAGACCGTCTTTATAGCGACAACATGCGTACGCAGCTCCATAAGCGGCCTAAAACCACCCGCCGCGCCGCCGTCCACTGCCGGCGCGGCATCCTCCCCAGGCTGGGGCGGGTAGCCATACAAAGCGATACCCGGGCGCACCATGTCGAACCACGCCTCCGGGTACCAGAGCGCCGCGCCGCTGTTTGCCGCCGAAACAATGCCGCCGCACACGCCCCGCGCGCCAATAGCCTGGAGCGCCTGGTCAAACAGCGCAATTTGCCGGCGCGTATACGCGCGGTCTTCCGGCAAAAACGAGTCGGCGGCGGCAAAATGCGTCAGCGCGCCCGCATACTCCAGCGACCCCGCGCCGGCAACACACGCGGCAAGCTCCGCCGCGTCCTTTGGCCGGCAGCCGCCGCGCCCCATACCAGTATCAATCTTTACAAACACCGGCAGCCTTTCCCCCGCCGCCCTGCCAGCGCACTCCGCCAAAAGCCGCGCCGCCTCCAGGTCGCCAGCCAGCGGACTAAGCCGGTAGGCACACAGCGCCTCAAATTCAGCAGGCATACCTTGCGACAACACCAGCACCGGCGCGCCGATGCCCCCCTCCCGCAGGTACACCCCCTCGTCCACCGTCGCCACCGCCAAACAACGCACCCCCGCCCGCAGAGCAGAGGCGGCAACCTCGCGCGCGCCGTGCCCATAGGCATCAGCCTTAACCGGCAGACAAATAGCCGGATTTTTGTTCGCCCGCGCAAACCGCGCCCGCAAGGCGGCTATGTTTGATTGTAAAGCATCCAGATGAATAACAGCGAACGTCGCCCTCATACCGCGCCCGGCGCGCCGGCAGCTTCCGCAAGCGCGGTAAACACCGGCTCCAACTCGTCAAAACGCAGGACGGCGCTGGAATCAAGCGGCGTCGGCTGATTGTTGACAATGACCAGTTTGCCGCCGCAGCGCAGCGTACTCCGCGGAATACCCGCCGCCGGATTAACCGTAAGACTCGTCCCCAGCACAAGCATAAGGTCGGAGGCGGACGCCTCGTTTTCCGCGTCGCGCAGCGCGGCGGCAGGCAGCGCTTCCCCAAAAAAAGTAATAGCAGGCTTTAAAATAGCGCCGCAGGACGGACAACGCGGATAATCCCCCGCGTCCAGCGCCGCCCGCGCCTGTTCAAACGGCACACGGACACCAGCGCAGCGCAGACAGTAATGCGTCGCGGGCGAGCCATGAACCTCAATAACCCGCTTACTGCCGCCCTTTTGGTGCAAAAGGTCAATGTTCTGCGTAATAAGCGCCTTCAGAAACCCCCGCGCTTCCAGCAGCGCAAGCGTCGTATGCACAACAGAGGCGGGTTTTTCATCAACATTGTAAATAAAATGGCGGGCTTTTTCGTAGTAAAACGTTGGGTCATGCTCAAAGTACGCAATATCAAAAATCTTTTCCGCGTCCATGTCATTGTACAGACCATTTTTCCCGCGAAAATCACGAATCCCCGAAAGCGTACTCACCCCCGCGCCGGTAAGCGCCGTACAGTGCCGTGCGTTTTTAATCATCGAAAACAGCGCGTCAATCCGTTCCCGCATACCGAACCTCCGTTGTACACGCCTCGTAATCCATGGGGGGAAGTCTCCCCCACGCTCCAGCCTTGCCGCGTTCGCGTCAATGCTTCCGCTACCCCCTCTGCGGGGGACACCCCCGCAACGCCCCCGCTTTTACCGGAAGCCGCCGCCCTGCGGGCGCTTCAATTGGGTGGATAACGGGAATTGAACCCGCGACAGCAAGATCCACAATCTTGCACTCTACCACTGAGCTACATCCACCATGAACCGGCACACACCAGCCTTGTACAAGTATTGTGTTTCGCATACCCTTGTGTCAAGGGAGGCACTTATTAAATGCCACCGAGCATTTAATAAGTGCCTCTTAACTGTAATTGCGTAATGAAATGAGCAATTACAAAGGGCAATGCTGATTAGATTCGATTTAATCAGCATTGCCCAAGGGAGCCTTTCGATATGAGCATACTGGCGGTAGAAAACATCCGCAAAGCGTACGGCGGCCAGAGCGTTTTGGACAACATTTCGTTTACCGTGGAGCGCGGCGAAGTGGTGGCTGTCATCGGGCCGTCCGGTTCCGGCAAAACAACGCTGCTGCGCTGCGTAACGCACTTAACCGCCGTAGACAGCGGCTCAATCTACGTTGACGGCCAGGCGCTCGTAACCAACGGCGTCTACGCGAGTGCGCCGGTACTGCGCGAAGTCTGCCGCAAAATCGGGCTGGTGTTTCAGAACTTCAACCTGTTTCCCCACTTTTCCGTGCTGCGGAACATAACCGAAGCGCAGATACATGTACTCAAACGCCCGCGCGCCGAAGCCGAAACACGCGCCCGCGCCCTGCTGGAAAAAACCGGTCTGGCCGAAAAAGCCGCCGCCTATCCGTGCGAATTATCCGGCGGCCAGCAGCAGCGCGTATCAATCGCCCGCGCCCTCGCCCTGGAACCGGCGGTGCTGTTTTTTGACGAACCGACAAGCGCGCTCGACCCCGAACTGACCGCCGAAATACTCCGTGTGCTGCGCGCGCTTGCCGCCGAAAAAATGACCATGGTCGTTGTTACGCACGAAATGGCCTTTGCCCGCGAAGTCGCCGACCGCGTTATATTCCTGGACGGCGGCAGCATTGTCGAACAAGGAAGCGCCGCGCGCCTCATCGACAGCCCCCAAACAGAGCGCGCGCAAACATTTCTCAAAAAACTTTCTGCCCGGAGCTAGCTCAAAACCAAGGCGGGAGTCAGTCTATAGCCGGTATTTCGGCGTAAACCAGAGCGCCTGCCTTGTTCTGATATACCGGCGGACAACTGACAACTGGCAACTGCCAAAAAAACACGCTACACTCGCCTCATGGATTACACGATGCTTGCCGCCCGTTCCCGCATTATTAGCGCAACGCGGGCGTTTTTTGACGGGCGCGGCTACCTGGAAGTGCTGACCCCGCTGCTTGCGCCAGCCCTCATCCCCGAAGCCTGCCTTGAAGTTTTTGAAACAACACTCCTGCCGCCGCGCGGTTCGCGGACCATGCGCGAAAAGCCCTACTACCTGGTGCCCAGCCCAGAAATCTGGATGAAAAAACTGATAGCAGCGCACCGCGCCAGCGTCTATCAGATATGCCCATCGTTTCGCAACTGCGAATCGACCGGCTCCATGCACAACCCTGAATTCCTGATGCTGGAATACTACACCATGCAGGCGGACTACCTCGATTCGCTCGCGCTGACGGAGGCGCTGTTCACCCACCTGCTCGCCGCCTGCCGCGAGGACTTGCTGCACTTTCAGACTGAAGAAGCGCTGGCCGGCCTCGCACCGCCGTTTATCCGGCTTACTATGGAAGAAGCGTTTTGCCGCTGCGCCGGTTTCAGCCTGAACCAGGCAATCGCGCGCGGCACCCTTGGGCATGAAGCCCGCCGCCTGGGCATGGAAATCGCGCCGGAAACGCCGGATGCCGATATATACAACCTCATTTTTATCCATAGGGTGGAAAACGCCCTGCCGCGCGAAAAACCTGTCGCCCTGCTGGACTATCCGGCGATTGTGCCGTGCCTGGCGCAGTTGAAGCCTTCAGGCGGGGATGGCTCGCCGCTCTGCCGCGAGCGCTGGGAGCTGTACCTGCGCGGTATTGAAGCGGCGAACTGCTATTCGGAAGAAACGGACGGCCAGGCTGCGGGCGCTTTTTTCCAGGCGGAAGCGGCGGAAAAAGCGCGCAGCGCCGCCGTCCCCCACGCTGTCGATACCGGCTGGCTGCAAATTTTCCAGGACGGCAGCGGCTTTCCCCGCTGTTCGGGCGTCGCTGTGGGCATGGACCGGCTCATCATGGCACTGCTGGGCACGCGCACCCTCGCCGGCGTGCTGCCCTTCCCCATGACGCGCGGGTGATTGCGGGGGGCGCCCCTCCCTCCGTACCGTACCGTACTTGACGCTTTCTCCGCCCCGTGCTATCCTGCATTCATTATGCAAGCAAACGCAGACAGACACGAAGCGGCGCAAATTTCCCTCAAGTTTAGCAGCCCGTCTGCCGAACACACACACACACACACACACACATTGAATTCGCCCCTCCGGGGCAATTTTACGGGAGAAGTCTGCCCATTCGCGGATTTCAGAAGTTTCAATTTGAGATTCCTTACCAGCTGGTTATCAGGGAAATATATGTTATCTCCAACAGTACAGTCTGTTTTCAGCGGCTTTTAGCCGCAATACTTGCTTTTTTTCTGTTGAGGCTGTTCCAAAACTTCAGTTTTTGGAACAGCTACCTTAAAAAACCGCAGTTTTGCAGGCTCCAGGCCGAAAAACTGCAAGCAACTTTTAGTTGCAAGCCTGTGACAAAACAACCGGTTTTGGAACAGGCTCTGTTATCAAGGGAACCTCTGAAAACAACCGGTTTTTAGAGGTTCCCAGAATATAGCGGCGGTACTCATGCTGCCGCAAAACAATCATTTTGGAGGTGTTTATAATGTTTAGGTGCTTGAAGAAAGTCATTAAGTTTTTTATTCCTCATGGGTTTTTGCTGGCGATACGCTTAATTCGCGCAAGAGTAATTTTTTTACGGACGGGAGGTAAAAAACCAAGACTCGCAAAACTTCAATTTGAAGTACACTTGACGGAGCATTGTAATTTGAAATGTGCGGGATGTGGGCCGTTTTCCGCACTAGCAGAAGAAGAATACGCCAAAACAAGCGTTTTTGAAAATGATTTGCGCCGTATTAATAATTTAACCAATGGAGATGTACGATCTATTCGCATTCTTGGTGGAGAGCCCTTGTTAAACAAAGATATAAATGAATTTATGGAAATATCAAGAAGGTATTTTAAAGATACATTCATTTGTATAATTACAAATGTAATTTTGCTGGACAAAATGGATGCATCTTTTTGGAAAACAGCACACAAAAATAACATTTGGATATCCATATCTCCGTATCCAATTAAACTTAACATAAATCTGATAAGACAATTATCAAATAAATACGGCGTGCCGTGTGGTTATGTGACGGACCGGGCGATTGTTGATTTTGCCGGACTTGGAGCTTCTTCGAGCAGGAAAATGAATATGTTTAGATGGGCAATAGATGTAAAAGGAAAACAAAATTACAAACTAAATTTTAGCGCTTGTTGGGTTTCAAATGAGTGTATTACGTTAAGGAATGGAAAATTATATTCTTGTGGCATATTTCCGTTTATTGAACACTTTAACAAACAATTTGGGACAAAACTTGAGGTAACCGAACGTGATTATATAGATATATATAAAGCAAAAAATATAGATGAAATTTTGGATTTCATGGCTACGCCGATTCCTTTTTGCCGGCATTGCAACTTAAAGAAGGTAACATATGGTCATGAATGGCGTGTTACAAAAAAAGAAATATCAGAATGGACATAATTAGACTTGTTCAAATCTATCGCGTTCGCTTCGTACGGCGCGGCAGACAAGGCGCCGGCAGGCATATTCAGCACACTCACCATCGACTTATCGCCAGTTTTCGCAGAGTAGCCTGGTCAGTTGTCGGTTGTCGGTTGCCGGTTGTCAGTTGCCGGTTGCCGGTTGCCGGTTGCCAGTTGTCGGTTGTCGGTCTTTAGCCGGTATATCGCAGCGCACACGGATTGCTGGTTTTGATCCGCATTTTCGGCGTAAAATCCGAAATCCGAAATCCGAAATCTGAAATCCGGCCATGCCCCCGCCTGCGGCCTTGGCAGGCATCTCCCGTGCGGGCTACACTGGACGCATGAGCAGCGCGGCATTGCGGGAAAACAAACGGTGGACATACGCCGATTACAAAGCCTGGGAACTCGCCCCGGGCGAACGCTACGAAATAATCTACGGCGAAGCATACGCCATGTCC
>JAITGR010000176.1 GCA_031280455.1 Spirochaetaceae bacterium | reverse complement strand
CCTTAGAATCGTGCGTTATGGAACTTGGGCGAATTTGTTACTACGCGGTCGCCGTTAATTGTTTTTATCATCATCCAGCGGTTAATGTAATCGGGGTCGATGCAATCTGGCGGGAATATGGGATCAATGGGACTATCAGGCTGGGAGATAATCGGGTCGTTCCAGGTGGGGTCAACCATGCGCCATTCGGCGCCATTCCACACCTGCACCCATGCGTGGCCGCCGCCGCCAGGGCCGCCGTCGTAGGTGATTGCATAACCTGAAATAAAGCGCGCCTTTACGTCCCAGATTCGCAGCAGTGCGACCATTGAGCGGGCGTAGCCTTCGCACTGTGTTCCCCACGCGCCATACTCTTTTGCGCCATGCAATACCGTATATGCGTCCCGCTGTCCGCCTACGTTATACCAGAACCAGTCAAAAAGCAGCCGGTTTACCGAGCGGACTTTTTCTTCCACTGTTGAACCAGAGCAATGTTCATTGATAATTTGCTGCAACTCCTCAGCCTCTGGCGTTTCCGCCGCATAGGTGTTTTTGGAAGATTTCAAATTGTCTTGGCCGCGCGCCCACTGGACAACATCCTCCGCGGGCAGCGTGCCGGTTCCGTTCATGACAACAAATACCGCGATACCGCCCCCTGCGGCAATGCCTTTGTCGCCTTCTAGGCCCCACTCGCCGCATCCCTTTTTTATAGACTCTTCTATTTCATCGATTTTGGGCGTTTCCGCTGTGTCCACAATGCACGAAAATTTGATGGGGATACCGGTAGCGGCGGGTATGTTAATCTGACTAAAATCGAATTCAACATCAGAGAGCAGCAGATTGAGTAAGCGCAGCGCAACGGCATCGGCCTGTTCTGTTCTTGGCCCGAGTCCTCCCGCCGGCAGAGTTCCATTGTTGGCGGGTGTAAAGCCTGTATCGCAGGCGGCAAAAAGCAGAGCCAGAACTATTACGAGAAAACAAATTTTACGCATTGTTTTTGACAACATAGTACCAATATTATACCACAATAACGGAAAATTGGCAACTGAACTAAAATGAACTACCCCGCCGCAAGCACTCGTGCGCCGCTTTTCAAAAAACTTACCGCCGGTTGATTGTTTGCAACTTTCAATTCTCAATTCTCAATTCTCATTTAATCAGGCCACTTGACAAAAATGGGAAAAAAGACGAAACTAGAAAATAATGAGGTAGATGATGACAATATGGGATTTCCTTAATACACTTTTGGCTGGCGGCTATACCTTTGCTAACCTGCTTCTTGTTGTTATAGCCATCGTCAGTTTTACCTTCCTTTTCCGCAGAGCTATTTTACTTATACTTATGAAAAAACTCGATATCCCCAACAAGACGGAGCTCAAGGAAAATGAGTTTTTCCACCTGCACAAAAGTATTCTGCTTTTGGCCAAAGCGCTTAAAATCGATGGGCTGGACTATAAACGGCTGTTTGATAACGCCGCCGAAGATGTCGAAAAAATCAAGCTCATAGAAGAACTCAAGCCGTAACTACCCATGCCGCTCGCCATGGAATGGGGGCTGTCAAGAACGGGCGCGGCTTATTATCATGCTGAAATGGCGATTATTTACTTGGTAAAGCCAGGTGAACTCACGTTGAAGGGCGGTAACCGCCCCTACTTTGAGCGGGTGCTCATTCGTAACATGGCCGCGCGCCTTGCAGGGTCGGGTGCTTCTGTGAGCGCGACGGAGGGGCGGCTTTTTGTTCATTGCGATGAACCGGCGCAGGCTTGTGTCGAAGGCGCGCTGCGGCAGCTTGCCGGTATCGCGGGCTGGGCGCAGGTTCGTGTGGCGGAAAAAACGCCGGAAGCCGCGATTCAGGCGGCGGTTGACGAAGCGCGGGTGTGCTTTGAGCGCGGCGCCCGCTCGTTTAAGGTGGAGGCGCGGCGGGCGGATAAATCGTTCCCGCTGCGCTCCTACGAACTGAATTGCCAGGCTGGCGCCGCGATTTGCCGCGCTCTGCCGGAACTTGTTGTCGATGTGCACAGCCCCGCCGCTGCCATTAAAATAGAAGTCCGCCAGCGCGTTTTTGTGTACGGCGCCAGCCACCCCGGTCTGCGGGGGCTGCCGGTGGGGACGGCGGCGCGCGGTATGCTGCTGCTGTCGGGCGGGATAGATTCCCCGGTGGCCGGGTACCTTATGGCCTTGCGCGGTATGCATTTTGACGCGGTGTACTTCCATGCGTACCCGTACACTTCCGATAAAGCGCGCGAAAAAGTGGTAACCCTGGCGCGGATCCTCGCCCCGTACACCATGGGCGTAAAACTGCACGTGGTTTCCTTTACCGCCGTTCAACAGAAAATAAAGGACGGCGCGCCGGAATCGTGGCGTACCGTGCTGCTGCGTATGGCGATGATGGAATGTGCGGGGCGGCTTGCGCGGACGGCAAAGTGCAAGTGCCTTATTTCAGGCGAAAGTTTGGCGCAGGTCGCAAGCCAGACGCTCGAAAATATCGCGTGTGCGGAAAGCCGCGCCGGCCTGCCCGTTATGCGGCCGCTTATCGGCATGGACAAGGAATCGATTACGAGGACAGCGGCGGCCATCGGCACCTACGAGACGTCGATACTGCCCTACCAGGATTGCTGTGTGCTGTTTAGCCCGCCGCACCCCGTACTGTACGGCGCGCTGGAAGAGGCCGCCGGTTTGTACCAGGCCTTAAATCTGGAAACTGAAATAAGCGCCGCCGTGCGCGGCATGGAAATTGAAAAATGCTGAATATCGAACATGACACCCCGCAGTCCCGCAGCCCCCGTCCGGTCGAGGCTGGTACCGGCGGCGCGGGTGCGTTTACCGTAACCGCACTGTGCGCGCTGGGAGCGGAAAAAATCTGCGCCGCCGAAATCCGCGCGCTCTTGCGCGACGAAGCGGACGGCGCTCATGTAAGCGGCAGCGGCTTTGGCCGCGTTACCTTTACGGCGAACCTGGCAGCCGTGTACCGCGCGCTGTTTGCGCTGCGGACTGCCGACCGGCTGCTCCTCCGCTGCGCGGCTTTTCCGGCGGCGGACTTTGACGAACTTTTTGACGGCATACACCAGACTGAACTGGAGCGCTTTGTTCCGGCCACCGCCGGCCTTGTCGTGGAAAAAGTCCGCACCAACCGCTCCCGCCTCGCCGCCGAAACAAGCATCCAGGCGGTCGCGCACAAGGCCGCGGCGCAGCGCCTGTGCCGCGTCTACGGCCTTGACCGCCTGCCGGACGTTGATACCGCCGGAATACGCTGCGCGCTGCGCGTGTACCTGGAAAAAGACCGCGCCGAGCTGCTGTTGGACCTAAGCGGCGACCCGCTGTTTAAGCGCGGCTACCGCGTCCAGGGCGGCGCGGCGCCGCTGCGGGAAACCTCCGCGGCGAGCGTGCTGCTGCTATCGCGCTGGCGGCGGCGCTACCCCCTATACGACCCGTTTTGCGGCTCCGGCACCATCGCCATAGAGGCGGCGCTCTACGGCTGCAACCTCGCGCCGAACCTGGGGCGGCGCTTCGCGCTGGACACACTGCTCATCGCCGACGCGCCGCTGCGCGAGCAGGTACGCCAGGGCCTCCTCGCCCGCGCCGACTTTTCCAACCCGCCGCGCATCACCGCAAGCGACCACGACAACGCGCTCATCGCGCTGGCAAAAGCCAACGCGGCAAAAGCGTTTAGCCAATCCGGCGCGCCGCCTTCGGCGCTTCCCGTTTTTTACAACCAGCCCGCCAGCGCCGCCCGCTCCTTTAGCGCCGATTGCGGCTTCATCGTTACCAACCCGCCGTACGGGAAGCGCCTGGGCACCATCGCCGAAGCGGAAGAAGGCTACAAAAACATGGCGGCGCTCAAACCCAATTTTGACGGCTGGAAAATAGTCGTCGTGTCCGACCACGCCGGCTTTGAATCCTTTTTTGGCGAAAAAAGCGACGAATGCGGGGATCTGACCAACGGTAACACCCGCGCGTATGTCTATCAGTTTAACGGACGCGCCGGCACCGCCGAACAGGGCGGCGGCGGCAAAAAAGACGGCGGCGCGAAAAAAGACGGCGGCCTCCGGCGCGGGCCGGTCACGGACAGAGCGCCGCCGGGAACAGCGCCGCGCCCGCTATCCGCCCCCCCGCCTTCGGCTGGGACGCCGCCGGGAGCGGGGACAGAGCCGCCGCCCCCGCGCGAAAAAAAATATACATGGTAAGACGCGAACATCATGTCTATCATTATTGAACACGAAAAACGCAAATGCGAAATCCTCGAAAAAGCGCTGGATGTCTTTATTGAAGACGGCTTTGAAAACGCCACCATCCAAAA
>JAITGR010000162.1 GCA_031280455.1 Spirochaetaceae bacterium | reverse complement strand
TTTACAGGACGTTCCCGCGGCGCTGGAGGCCGTGCGGCATTTGTTAAAGCCGGGGGGCATATTCGCGTTTTCGACACCTTCGGCGTCCGGCGTTTCCGCCCGCGCGCGCCTCAAACACTGTCTGGCGCACAGCCCCCCCGACCACTGGTCAATCTGGCATCCGGCGGCGTGCGCCAGGCTGCTTAAAAGCCGCGGCTTTCGCGTGCGGGAGATGCGGATTACCGGCCACCACCCCGAGCGCTTCCCGCTTGTGGGGGCCGCCGTAGGCGCTGCCGCCGCGCGGGGAGGGGAGGGGAGCCTCCTCTACCGCGCGCTTACCCTTGTAAGCCGCGTCGCGGGCATGGGCGATACATTTGAAGTGTATGCGGAATGTACTGTTACGCCGCCAGCGCGCGGAATTCATCCTTGACGGACGCGAACACGTCAATGAGCGCGGGGTCAAAGTGGGTGCCGGCGCTGTCGCAAATAATGCGGACGGCCTCGTCGTGGGAGAACGCCCGCTTGTACGGGCGCTCGCTAACCAGCGCGTCGTACACGTCGGCAATGGCAAGGAGGCGGCCTTGCAGCGGAATATCCATGCCGCGCAGTCCCAGCGGATAACCGCCGCCGTCCCAGTATTCGTGGTGCGTTCCGGCGAATGTCTTGGCGTAGGTCAGAAAATCGCTGGCCGGCGTATTCGATTCGATTTTTTCGATGATGGCGACGCCGAAACTGGTGTGTTTTTTTATTTCGTTGAATTCGGCCTCGGTCAATTTATCCGGCTTTAACAAAATGGTATCGCTAATGGCGATTTTGCCGACGTCGTGTAGCTGCGAAGATTGCAGCAGCAAATCGATGTTCCAGTTTTCTGTTTCGTCTCTGTACACGTTGTTTTTTATCAGCGCGTTTACCAGAATGGTAACGCCGTGTTGGGTGTTTTCGATGTGGCGGCCGGTTATGTTGTCGCGGCATTCGATGAGTTCGGCCATGGTTTTAAGAATGACGCTCTGCAGCTTTGTTACCATTTCGGTTTTTTCTTCGACTAGTTTCTGCAAATTCCGGTTAAACTGCTCCAGTTGCAGCCCCTGCGCCTCCAGTTCCAGGCGCTGCTTGCGGATAAGCAAGTGCACTTCCAGGCGCTTCAGCAGGAGGTCCGGCTGCCAGGGCTTGGTGATGTAGTCGACAGCCCCCAGGCTGAGGCCGGAAAGCTCGTCGTCGGCCTGGGCCATCGCGGTAAGGAATATAACGGGAATGTCGCGGGTGCGCGCGCCGCTTTTCAGCAGTTTTATCGCCTCGTAGCCGGACATGCCGGGCATGTCAATGTCCAGCAGAATAAGCGCCGGCTGGTGCTGCTCCAGCAGGCTGAACATTTTTTCCGCGGACGGCATGGTCATAACGTCATAGTGCCGGCTAATGACATTCTTTCCGGCGCGCAGGTTTGCGATGTTATCATCAACAAGAAAAATAAGCTCGCGGCTCATTACACCCCCTTTTGGCTGGCTCAATTATATCCGCGCTGTGCACAAATTTCCAGCGCTCCGGCAAAATCACTTACCAGCACCGCCGCCGCTATTTTTTCCAGCGCCGCCGCTTCCGGCGCGTCGAGTTCCAGCGCGCCCAGTTCGTCCAGTATGTTGTCAATCTTGCTGATGTGTTCCTGTTTGAGCGCCGCCCGCAATTCTTCAAAAAGAAGACCGGCGTCTACGGCGGCGTCTGTTTTGGTGCCTGCCGCGGGGGTGCCGGTATTCACGTACCGGTCGATTTCCCGCGCGAGCGCCTCCAGCTGGCGGCTGAAAGCCGGAAGCCGTGCGCCAATGACGGCGTAATCCGCCGCGAACGCCGCCTGCTCCAGTTCCGCCGCCAGCGCCGCCACCTCCGCAGCTCCGATAGTCGCCGATGCGCTTTTGAGCGCGTGTACCTGCGTGGCAAAATCGGTAATGCGTTCAGGCGGCGGCGGCGCGGCCAACAGCGGCAGCCGCTCCCGCACGTCGGTGCAGTAGGCGCGCAGCACTTTTTGGTATCCCTGCTCCGTGCCGCCGGTCATCGCGCGCCCGCGCGTGGTGTCAAGGCCGGGGATGCGCGGCTCAGCCGCCGGAGCCGGCGGGCGAGCATCAGGCGGCGCGGCTGCCGGGGGCGCTTTTCCGCTGGCAGCGCCGGCGGCGTGCTGCTTTTCCCGCGGCACCCAGCGTTCAAGCACGGCATCCAGCTTGCGCAGTTCTATGGGCTTTGCCAGATAGTCGTTAAAGCCGGAAGCCAAAAACATTTCCTTCATGCCGGAGATAGCGTTGGCCGTGAGCGCGATGACAGGCAGATCCGTGTACGCGCCGCCCAAATCGCGGATGGCGCGCACCGTCTCGATGCCGTCCATGCCGCCGGGCATCATGTGGTCCATCAAAACCAGGTCGTAGGCCGTCCGCTTAACCGCCGCGAGCGCGCGCTCGCCCGAAACGCAGCAGTCGATGCGCACCTCGTACGGGGCGAGCAGCCCTTCGGCGACGGCAAGATTGGTCGGAATGTCGTCGACCACCAGCACGCGCGCTTCCGGCGCCGTAAACCCTTCAAGCCGCTCGCCCGCATACGTGCCGGTGTACACGCCGTTCAGCACATTGGCCACAGGCAGCGCGTAGGTCGGCATGGTGAGCGCCGGCACATTCGGTATCTGGGTTTCGCCGTAGCCCGAAAGCGTGATAATTTTGGGAACAGCGCCGCCTGTGGTATGGCAGATTGTCGTGGTTTTTTCGTAAAAGTGTGTGCCGGTAAAAACATGCGTAAAACCCCGCGCGTACAGCATCTCTTCGTACGCCGCTTCGTTCGTCAGCGCCACACAGGGAACGCCAAGCTGTTCCAGCGTATGCCGCAGCGATTCGACGTACAGCGCGCGGCGGTCAAACACCAGCGCCCGTTTTTCCCCGCTGTCGGTAACGCGCGCGAACGGCGCGGCGTCGCGGACTATCTGCGGAACCGAAATCGTAAAAACGCTGCCTTTGCCGTATTCAGACTGAACGCTGATGTCGCCGTCCATAAGGCGGCACAAATTGCGGGAAATAGCGAGTCCCAGGCCGGTGCCTTCAATGCCTCTGTTGATGCTCCGGTCAAACTGCATGAAATTGGAAAACAGCTTGGGTATGTTTTCTTTTTTTATACCGATGCCGGTATCCGCCACCTCAAACGTCAGCATGAAACGCCGCGAGATGCCGCCTTCCTGCACGGGAAGCTCGTAGCCGCGCGCCGTCAGAATGACATGCCCTTTGCGGGTGTATTTTACCGCGTTACTCAGTATATTAAGCAAAAGCTGCCGCACCCGCGACACATCGCCGTACAGCATATTCGGCAGCGAAGCGTCGATATTGGCGACAAAGCGCAGCGGCGTTTCGTTAATGCGCGTGCGAATAATGTTGATGCAGTCTTCTATCAGCGACGCGAAAAAGTAATCGTTGTTGACAAGCTCCATTTTGCCCGATTCAATTTTTGATATATCCAGAATGTCGTTAATAATCGAAAGCAAATTGGTGCCCGCCTGCCGAATCGCGTTGACGTATTCACCGGCGCGGGCCGGAAGTTTTTCGCGCAGCGCCAGCTCGCTCATGCCCAGAACCGCGTTCATAGGCGTGCGAATTTCGTGGCTCATCGAAGCGACAAACTGGCTCTTCGCCGCGGAAGCCTGTTCGGCAAGCTGCGTCTGAATTCGCAGCTCGTGCTCGCGCGTCCAAATCTTTTTTTCCAGCCGGTGCACAATGCGCCGCGCCTGCAGCATAAGCAGCGCCGACGCGGCGCCGCTGAACAGCAGCGCGTACAGCAGCGCGGAAATAGCGTTATGGCGCAGTTTGTACACATTTTTCATGTCGTAATCGGCGCCGATAATCAGCTCCACTTTGTCGTCCACCACGACGGGCAGAAACGCCGACACATACGTTCCGTATTTTGACGGCCTAATTTCCTCCGCCCTCGCGATGGTAAGCTGCTTTGTTTCATACGCCCGTTTAAGCGCGCACGGTTCATTGGCGGGATGGTCATGCGTTTCGCTGTAAAAAATCTCGTTGGCGGGCATCTCCGCGTTCTGCTCGGACGAAATAAGATAGCTCCATGTATCGTTTTTGTGGTATTGCAGCGCGTATACATACATCAGATTGAAGGATTCGCCCAAAGACTCAAACGCGCGCTGAATGTACCAATAGCGGGCGGGATTTTC
>JAITGR010000156.1 GCA_031280455.1 Spirochaetaceae bacterium | reverse complement strand
ATCGGGTCTATGACAACGTGGTCGCCGGCGGCAAGCCCTGCGGCCTCCGGCCCCACGTCTTCGACAACGCCGGTAATTTCGTGCCCCATAACGCGCGGCAGCACGGCAAGGGGGTTTTTTCCGTGATACAGGTGCGTGTCCGACCCGCAAATGCCCACATATTTAGGCCGCACCAGCACGTCATCCGCCCGTTCCACCCGCGGCGTCTCCGCCGTCTCCAGCCGCAAATCCTTTGCGCTATACACTCTGGCAACTTTCATACAACCCCCATGATTTTATGATACTACCGGAAGCCGCTGGTTGTCAATTCCAGATTTCGGATTTCGGGATGCCGCGCCGTGGGCGCGTGCGTGGTTGTCGGTTGTCAGTTGTCAGTTGTCAGTTGTCAGTTGTCAGTTGTCGGTTGTCGGTTGTCAGTTGTCAGTTGTCAGTTGTCAGTTGTCAGTTTTTCCGCCGATAATTCGGAGCAAGGCAGACGCGCTGGTTTGCGCCGATAGGCTTATGTCGCTGTCCAGCACAATGTCGTAGGAGCTGCCGCTTGTGGGACGGATACGGCGCTATTGGTTACCACAATGGGCGTTATAACAAGCGCCGCGCAGCCGGTCTTTGAAACAAGGGCGTTATAGGTACCGGCACCGCCGGCGCCCTTCCATAACCGGCGCGAAATTGTGCACATTTTTTTCAGTTTTCAGTTGTCAGTCTTTCCGCCCGTGCGGGGAACCACGGTGTTTGTCTGCGCGTCCAGCACAAAACACACATTCCGCATATCCCGCGTAAGCACATACCCCACATGGCAGATTGAAACACTGGTACCGGCGGCAACACAGCCGCGGACATACAGCGCGGCGGACGGATACCGCGTAAGTTTGCGCTGGGCTTCAAGCATCTGCGCGGTGGTTTTTTTGTACGCCGCCACCAGTTCCGAGCGCATCATCAGCAAACGGTTGCGCTCGCTCTTCCAGAGCGCCCCCTGTGTCCGCCCCTTTTGGACAAAGCGCGCGTCAAGAACGGCAATGTCCCGCTTCAATTTTGCCAAAGCCCGCTGGGCACGCTGAATTTCCCCCTCCAGCGCCCAGTTTGTCCCCAAAAAAATCTCCGCAGGCCGCGAGCTCCGCCGGCCAATGTCGCCGGCGCGCATCCCCCGCGTCGCGCGCACCTCGCTTGCCACAAGCACGCCGCGGCCAATATCCAGCGCGCCCAGCGTCCAAATGCTCGCGTTGATAATCTCCCGCGCGACAACTACGTTTTCTTTACACGCCAGCTTGCAGTTCCGCACAAACCGCGCGCTTACCGACCCGCCGGCCTTAACCGTACCCCGCGCGCGCCCAATCAGCCCGCCGGCGGCAACAAGATTCCCGCCGGACAGACAGTCGCTTACCGTAAACGTTCCGCGCACCGTGATATTCCCGCCGGCGCGTACCTTAAACCCGTCGGCGGCCGTCCCTTCCAGCACAAGGCTGCCCGGAAAAATCACGTCGCCTGTCGCGTAGCCAATAGCGCCAGGCACCCGCAACGTCTGTTCAACACGAATCGTGTGATCTTCAATAACAAGCAGCCCGTCCGCCTTCGCGTACATGCGGCCGTTTTCTAAAGCGATGCCGTCGCCTTCCACAAACTCGCGCCGCGCCGCCCGCTTAAACGGAAGAGGCCGCCCGTCAATAGCCCTGCCGTTTTTTCCCGCGACCGCGTCCTCTAGGCGGGCGATTTCCTCTCCCGCTTTAACCAGCGCAAACGGCGAAACAGCGCGAAAATCCACCCTGCCATCCGGCCCCTGGCGCGGCAGACGCGGCGACTGGAAGCCGTCATGAATCTTGAAATACGCGGGACTATCGTCAACCGGCGGCAGCGCCCGCGCTATGGTAAGCCCCAAAACCGCGCTCCCGCCGGAATTACAGTCATCGGCGGCATCGTCAATCGCCTTGTATTCAACGCCAAAGCAAATGCGCAGTTTTTTAAGCGCGGCGTCTAGATGCTCTTTGGTAAACGGCTGCCCCCCCGGCGCGGGCGGGAAGAAATCGGCCTTTGCTTCCATGTAGTCTTTGGCGACATACACAACAAGCCGCGCGTCCCCCCGGCGGCGCGGGCGGATTTTGTACTTAGTAAAACCGTTCATGCGGAAGGTAGGGATACTCCGCCAGGTTGAGCGTTTTTCCCGTTTCTACAACGTCTTCCATTATAATCGCGTCCAGACTGAATTTGCCGTCCTCGCCGGCAAGGAAGTATACCGAACCGAACGCTTCGTATTCGCGCCCCAGAAAGCGGTATAAAAATGAAACGCTGCCGTCCGGCTCGACAAGGCCGCCGCCCAGCCGGTACTTGCGGGGCGCGACCTGGGCAAGTTTTTCAAACAGCGAGGCAAGCTCGGCTTCGTCCAGGTTTTTGAGGAAGGCGCTCGTTTTTTTCTGCATAACCAGGTCGTACAGCACGTTGCGTGCGTACCGGTACACGCCGCCTTCGGCCTGGCCGCGCCCCAACTCCCCAATAACCGCGTCGTGCGGAAACACCGGCTGTTCGTCGCGGCGGGGGCGGCGCAATTCTTCGGGAACAGAGCCCGTCCAGCGCGGCACCGTCGCCACGTGCGCGGCGGCTTCCGGCGTGGCAGGCGCTGGCGGGGTGGCTGACGCGGCTTCCGGTGTGGCGGGCGCTGGCGAGGCGGCTGACGCGGCTTCCTGCGCGGCGGGCGCTGGCGGGGCGGCTGACGCGGCGGCTTCCGGTGTGGCGGGCGCTGGCGGGGCGGCATCATCACTTTGCCCTGTAAGCAGCAACGGTACGGCCAGGAATAGTACCGGCAGCAAACATTTTTTAACGTGGCGCATTCTGTAAGTATAGCGGTTTTTGGGGGGCGGGAGGCAAGAGGCTCAAAACCGGTGTACCGGTTTTGAGCTTGCCAAAACGGCATAGCCGATTTGGGGCTGACCCCGGCAACCGGCAACTGACAACCCCGCACGCGCCGCGGGCGCGGCGGCGCGGCGCAAACCAGCGCGTTCTCCCCCGCTACGATATACCGGCGTAAAGCCTGAAATCTGAAATCTGAAATCTGAAATCCGGCGCGGATTTGACATTTTCCCCAGAAAGCATTATTATTATAACAGAATAAGAAAATCCCGCGCCCCAACACCCGCCGTAGGCGGGGCAGGGCGGGGGACGCAATTACA
>JAITGR010000120.1 GCA_031280455.1 Spirochaetaceae bacterium | reverse complement strand
AGAACGTATCGTTTGGGGAATAAGCGCTTAACGAATGGATTGGGGGGGGGGGTATACCTATACGGCCAACGGGTTCTGACGCAATGGCGGTACCCTGTGAGCGCTCCACGGCCTCTTTGTGAGTAAAGTCTGCTTCCTGATGGCGCGTCCCGCGCGTACTTGGCGGCATGGGATAAGTGTTAGAAGGCTGGGGGACAACGTCAAGGGGGATGGCGGGATTTCGGATTTTCGCGCCGCGCTGTCGGCGCACAACTCTGTCCGCGTGCCGCCATGCCGAAAATCCGCATGGAGGGCCGCCATGGAGGGCGGCTGGTGTCCAAGTGTGCAGTTTTCGCGTAGCGCAAACTGCATAAGCAAAAACGGCACGGAGGCCGTTTTTGCGCCGCGCAAGCGATAGTAGTGGAAATACTTTTTGCCGCAGGCAAAAAGATTGGAACGGATAGCGCGGTACCCGCCGGCTGGCCGGCGGGTATGCGCCCAAATGCTTCTGACAACCGAAAAACCGCTCATCCTTGACGCTGAAAGCGGCGGTGTGCTAGGGTTATGCCGGCATGGAGGAGCGTGGGGTGAAAAAACAGCAGTTGTACGAGGGGAAGGCGAAAAAGATTTTTGCCGCCGAATCGCCTGAGTTTTTTATTGTTGAATATAAGGATGACGCAACGGCGGGGAATGGCGCCAAAAAGGGTGTTATTGCTGGTAAGGGCGAAATTAATAATCGTGTAACGAATCATCTTATGGGTGTGCTGGAAAGGGCTGGTGTTCCTACGCATTTTGTCCGTGAATTGAGTCCGACTGAAACGCTTGTCCGTGTGGTAAAAATTGTGCCGCTGGAGGTGATTGTGCGCAATATCGCCGCCGGTAGTCTTGCCCAGCGTCTGGGGCTGGAAGAGGGGACGGCGCTCGCTCAAACGGTGCTGGAGTTCTGCTACAAGGATGACGCGCTGGGCGACCCGCTGGTTAATGAGTATCACATCGCGGCTATGGGCTGGGCGTCTGAGGCTGAATTGCGTACTATCGCGGCGTATGCGCTCAAAATAAACGGGGTGCTTTCCGCCTACTTGCAATCTGCCGGTATCGCGCTTGTTGACTTTAAGCTGGAATTTGGCAGAACGCCGTCCGGTGATATTATTCTGGCTGACGAGATTTCGCCGGATACGTGCCGGTTTTGGGATGTGCGGACGGGCGAAAAACTGGATAAGGACCGTTTCCGCCGCGATATGGCTGGTGTCGAGGATGCGTACCGCGAGGTGCTAAAGCGTTTGCTGGGCGAATAGGCGCGGCGCGCGATGATTCACGAAGAATGTGGTCTTTTTGGTGTGTACGCGGCACCGGCGCACGATGCGGCGCGGGCGGGTATCGCGGGGCTGTGCTACACCGGCTTGTACGCGCTGCAGCATCGCGGGCAGGAAAGCTGCGGTATCGCGGTAAATGGCTCTGGCGGTCTGTCCAGCCGCCGCGACTTGGGGCTTGTTGGCGATGTTTTTACGCCGGATGTGCTTGCCGGTCTGGGTGATGATGGCGGCGGGCGTATGGCTATCGCGCATGTCCGCTACGGGACGACCGGCGTAAACCGGCGTTCTAACGCGCAGCCGTTTGTCGCCAAGCACATTAAGGGTTCCATCGCGCTGGCGCACAATGGCAATCTGACGAACGCGGCAGAGCTGCGGCATCACTTGGAAATGCAGGGGAATATTTTTCATACGTCAAGCGACACCGAGGCGATTGTCTACACGATTATTCGCCAGCGGCTGGATTCGGCGAGTATTGAAGATGCTGTTGTCGCGGCTATGGGTACGCTGCACGGCGCGTATAGTCTGCTGTTGATGAGTAACCGCAAGCTGCTTGCCGTCCGCGACCCGCATGGTTTCCGCCCGCTTTGTTTTGGCTATCTGGGTGAATCGCTGGTATTTGCGAGTGAAAGCTGCGCGCTGGCGGCGGTCGGCGCGCGGTTCGAGCGCGATGTGCAGCCGGGCGAGGTTCTTGTCGCGGGGGATGATGGGCTGCGTTCAATTACGCGGCTCTGCGGGCGGCCAACGTCGCTTTGTGTGTTCGAGTATGTGTACTTTGCCCGTCCCGACTCAACGATTGACGGGGTCGCGGTTCACAGCGCACGGATTAAAGCGGGTGAAATTCTGGCTAAAGAACACCCTGTTCCTGCTGATGTTGTGATTGGCGTTCCCGATTCGGGCATGGACGCGGCGCTGGGGTATGCGCGCGCCAGTGGTATTCCTTTTGATTTTGGCTTTCTTAAAAACAAATACATTGCGCGGACGTTCATCGCGCCGGATGCCGCGGACAGGTCGAATCGTGTTCGCATGAAGCTGAATCCTATTTTGCCGGCGGTGCACGGCAAGCGTGTCATTATGGTGGACGACTCTATTGTGCGCGGCACGACGAGTATGCAAATTATCAAAATGCTCCGCGAGGCGGGGGCCAAAGAGGTGCACGTCCGGCTTTCCTGTCCGCCATTTTTGTATCCGTGCTACTTTGGCACCGACATAGACCGCAGCGAAAACTTGATTGCGTACAATCACACGCTTTTTGAAATTAAATCAATTATCGGCGCGGACTCTCTGGGCTATCTTTCAATCGATGCCCTAACCCAAATCACTGCCGGCTGCCGCTGCGGTCTCTGTACGGCATGTTTCAGCGGGAATTACCCCATCGCCGTCCCGTCCGCTCCCGAAAAAACCTTGTTTGAACACGATATAAGCGCCGATTAACGCAGACAGGGACGCATCTGCCCCTGGATTTTGAACAGGCTCTAAGGAAGCAATGATTAAATCAAGCATTAAAATTTGGGCGCATTTTTGCTTCGCAAAAACCGGGCTATCCGCTCCAATTTGGCCGCAAAGCGGCCAAATTCCGCTTCTATCCCTTGCGCTATTCCGTGTTCGGACGCTGTCTTCGCTTTAATCAGCGTTACCCTATGTTCGGCGGCCAATAAGCGCACCTGTTGAAGTTGGGTGCCAAATAAAAAAAGGCCGCAGGGGTAAGCCCGCGGCCTTTTTTATTATGCGCAACCGCTATTACTGTTTGGTAATAACCAGAATA
>JAITGR010000034.1 GCA_031280455.1 Spirochaetaceae bacterium | reverse complement strand
AACACGTTCGACTTTCACGTTACGCTGGACGCTTCCACCGATTTTTCCCAGTCAATTAAACTGCAATAAGGAGCGGAACAAATGCCGGATAGTATGGATGATGTATGCCCGGGCTGCGGCGTTCTTAAAGACAACGAGGCCATTGCCGCCGCGCTTAAAACATGCCCGGTGTGCGGCCACCACTACCGCATGGAGCCGGCGGAGCGCATTGCGTACATCGCCGACAGCGGCAGTTTTGCCGAATTTAACGCCGGCCTCGCGCCGCTTAACCCGCTTGCGTTTGAAGGCTACCTGGAAAAAACTGGCGAGGCGGCGCGCAAAACGGCGATGAACGACGCGGTTATTACCGGCAGATGCGCCATAGACGGACGCCCCGCCATTCTGGCGCTTATGTCGTTTGGCTTTATGGGCGGCTCCATGGGGAGCGTCGCGGGCGAGAAAATTAGCAGGGCGCTGCGGCTGGGTGCCGCGGAAAAAACGCCGGTTATTGTGTACACCAGCTCCGGCGGGGCGCGTATGCAGGAAGGGCTTTTCAGCCTGATGCAGATGGCCAAAACATCGGGCGCGGCGGCGGAACTCGACGCGGCGCTTGTTCCCTACTTTGTCGTCCTGTGCGACCCGACCACAGGCGGGGTCAGCGCGTCGTTTGCGATGCTTGGCGACGTTATCATGGCCGAGCCGGGGGCACTTATCGGGTTTGCAGGCCCCCGCGTCATAGAAGGCACCATACGCGCCGCGCTGCCGGAAGGGTTTCAGCGCGCCGAATTTCAACAGAAAAAAGGCTTTGTCGACATGATTGTAAAGCGTTCGCAGCAGCGCGAAACGCTGATAAAACTGCTAGCCCTGCATAGCAGGGCCGACCTGCATAGCAGGGCCGACCTGCACACAGCGCACGCGCCGGTCAGAGCGCGTCCATAAAACCGGAGGCGGGATGAGTACAGAAACACACGAATTACAAAAAAAATTAAGCGAACTAAAAAAACTCATGGCAAAATCGGGACTGGACGGCGGGGTGGAGTTAGCCCAGCTGGAAGCGAAAATAAAGTCGGGTTCCGACATTGAAAACGTCTGGCGTCATGTCGAACTCGCCCGCCACCCCATGCGCCCGTACGCGATGGACTACATTGTCCGCATTTTCAAAGACTGGACCGAACTGCACGGCGACCGCCACTACGGCGACGACCCGGCGCTTATCGGCGGGCTGGCGTTTTTTGAAGGCAGGCCGGTAACGATTTTGGCGCACCAGAAAGGGCGCACGCTCAAAGAAAACATGTTTCGCAACCACGGCATGGCAAACCCGGAAGGCTACCGCAAGGCGCTGCGCCTGGCTAAGCAGGCCGAAAAATTCCGCCGGCCTATCATAACATTTGTCGACACCGCCGGCGCGTATCCGGGGCTGGGTGCCGAGGAGCGCGGCATAGGCGAGGCCATCGCGCGTAACCTCATGGAATTTTGCCGTCTGCAAACACCGATTATCTGCGTTATCACCGGCGAAGGCGGCTCCGGCGGCGCGCTGGGGATTTGCGTCGGCGACAAGGTGTACATGCTTGAACACGCCATTTATTCGGTTATAAGCCCGGAAGGATGCGCGTCAATTCTTTTGCGCGACAGCGCGCGGGCCAAAGACGCGGCGGCGATGCTGCGCCTGACCAGCGCCGACTTGCTTAAATTTCGCCTCGTAAACGGCATTATTGCGGAAGGCGAAGGCGGCGCGCAGGCCAATACCGATTTTGTCGCCGCGCAGATAAAGGCTGTGCTTGCAAAAGAACTGGATGCGTTATGCGCGCGCCCCATTCAGGCCTTGGTACGCTACCGCAACAAAAAAATCAGCAAAATGGGTGTGTGGTCGGAATAATGCCCAAAGCGCTCCGCGCTTTGGGCAGACTGTTTACCCAAGGTGGAGTTTGCGCTTCGCGCAAACTCCAAGCCCAAAGCGCTCCGCGCTTTGGGCCGGCTCCTGCAGCCATTCGACCACCGCGGAGCCGGTGCCAAACTGTGTGTGAACTGATTCCGTCTTTGATTTTGCCGTTGACTTAACGTGGTTGGAACCGCCCGCCCCCGATCCGGTGAGGTAGCCGTTTGTAGGGGTAAATCCTTTGTATCCCCGTATGTCTATTGCCTCGCCGCCCTGAAAACCGCCGCCGCCGCCGCCGCGCCCTTCCCCGTCGTAACCTGCCGTTGAACCGTTTTTGCCGCCGATGCCTTCCCATGACGGCACTTTGTTCGGTGACACCCCCGTCGTCGCCTGCCCCATTAGCGGATTGTACGCCGGATAATCACGGCCGTTTAAGCCGCCAAGCCCGTTCCCTACCCCGCCATTACCGCCGGCCATGGCATAGTATTGGGAAGCGCCGCTCCCGCCGCTGCGCTGGCCGGCCCCGCCGCCGCCGCCCGCCGCTATTATGCGCGGGTCGCCGTCGTCGTAGGTAAAAACGCTGCTTAACATGCCGCTGCCGTCGTACACGCGCACATCGCTTGCGCCGCCGCCGCCCGAGCCGGGCGCCCATGCCCACCTCCGGCCATCGTTGTTGCCGCCGTTCATGCCGCCCAAACCGCCGCCGTTCCAGCCGCCTGGCTTGGAAGCCGCCCACTTAACCGAATCGTGCTCAAACAATTCGTGCAGCGCCGTTGTCTTCTCGGCGGCGCTCAAGTCTGTGCGGCTTACAATGTCCAGCCTGGCCGTTCCCAGCCCCTCGCCGCCGGTGCGCACCGCCAGCTTCTGCCCCGCGGCAAACGCGAACACCGCGCTGACCTTCGCGCCGTAGCCGCCTGTCGTCGTCATTTGGGTGCCCGTCCAGACATGGCCGCCCGAACCGCCAATCAGTTCAATTTTGAAGTCGCCGTTCGAGCCGACAAGCACATCCTGCACCGCGTTTTTATACGAAAGCTGTATTTTCGGCACGATGATGTACTCCGCCTCGCACTGTTCCAGCGTCATGCTTAACTGTTTGGCTTTGGAAAGAATCGCGGCGTAATCGTACGAACGATACGTTTCGGTAACGGTGTAAATAGTTCTGCCGCCCTCGGTACGTTCAGTATACGTTACGCCATCGTCAGGACGGGTGCCCGTTTCGTATTGGCGCTCCTCTTCAACGCCCTCTTTTAAGATGTTCAATTCGTCAACCAGGGCGACGATGCCTGTAACCGTCGCGGCGTTATCCGCCGGATTGCCGACCGCAAGCCCCATATTCTGAATTTTGGTTTCGGCTTCATTTATTTTTTCCTGCACTTTATGCTGATTTTCCTCGGACGAAATGTC
>JAITGR010000014.1 GCA_031280455.1 Spirochaetaceae bacterium | reverse complement strand
TGGCCGAAGTGCGGCGTGCCGGCGCGGCGTTTAACCTTCTGTCGGGCGGGGTGTATACCCGTACCGGTTTTTCGCCAACCTGGGAGTGGAACGGCGATTTTTTGTACACGGCGGCGCGGCTGTACGGCGCTGTGTTTGAGGAGGGTGCGCCGCTTTCCTGGGAACGAGGCACGCTTACCAGCGCGGTTGCGCGGCTTAAAGACTGGCTGAATGAGGAAAACGGCGGGGCGCAGGCGGAGGATGATTTTGTTTTTAAATACTCGTACAACCCGCCGCTCCGTCTGATTGAGCAGGGGCGGATTTTGTTTGCCTATGTAAAGTCGAATGTGCTGTTTACCGCGCCGGCGGAAGAGCTTGAACAGCTTGATTTCCGCTGGCTTGCCGCCGAGGATACGGACGGCGAAAAGATTTCCGTGCTGGAAGACGTTTTGCTGTTGGGTATTACCAAAAAATGCGCGGCGAAAAACGCGGCGGCGGCATTTGTAAAGTGGTTTTATTCTGATTACACTCAGCGGGAGCTTCTTAAAGGCAGCAAAGCCGCCTATATGGGCGCGCCTATTTTTGGTATTGCAAGCGGGTTTTCGGCGGTGCGGAGCGTTACCGAATCGGCGTTTCCGCCGAAATATCCGGCGCTGCTGGCCCACATTCCGCCGGACGATTCCTTGCGCGCCCCGCCGCCGCTTCCATGGAATTGGTCTAACCTGAAAGAGCGCGTCATTGTTCCGTACATACGCGAGCGGGTAAAAACCGACGAAGCGCCGACACGCAATCTTGAACAGCGCCTGGCCGACTGGGCGCGCATGAACAACCAAATCTTGCAGGCTATACGCGACTGAATGACCGGCGAGGCCGCCCGCGCGGGGCTACAGCACTTTAGAAAGAAACGTTTTAAGGCGCGGGTGCCGCGGGCTTTGGAAAAAGTCCCTGGGGTTATTCTGTTCGCAGATAAGGCCGGCGTTCATAAACACAACACGGGTAGAAACTTCGCGCGCAAACCCCATTTCGTGGGTAACAATCACCATCGTCATGCCTTCCGCGGCAAGCTGCTTGATGAGGTCCAGCACCTCGCCTACCATTTCCGGGTCGAGCGCGCTTGTGGGCTCGTCAAAAAGCATTACTTCGGGATTCATCGCCAGCGCGCGCACAATGGCAACCCGCTGTTTCTGCCCGCCGGAAAGCATCGCCGGGTAGGTGTACGCCTTGTCCGAAAGCCCGATGCGCTCCAGCAGTGCCAGCGCGTTTTTTTCGGCTTCCGGCTTTGTCCGCAGCCGCAGCTCGACCGGCGAGAGCGTAATGTTTTCCATAATGGTAAGGTGCGGAAACAGGTTGAAGTGCTGAAAAACCATGCCCATACGGCAGCGCAGGCGGGCAATATCGGCGCCGCGCTTGTTTATCTGCGCGCCGTCAAACCAGATTTCGCCGGAATCCGGCGTTTCCAAAAGGTTGAGGCAGCGCAAAAACGTGCTTTTCCCCGAACCCGACGGCCCGATGATGGCGACTTTCTCGCCGCGTTCTATTTTTTCGTCAATGCCGTTTAGTATATGCAGTTCGCCAAAACTTTTTCGCAAGCCTTTAACGTCTATCACCGCGCCCCATCCTTTGTTCCAGAACCTTCGTCAACCGCGCAAGACCGGCGACCATAAGAAAGTACACCAGCGCAATCGAGAGCAGCGGAAAGTAGGCGTCCGCCGTCCGGCTGCGCACCAAGTCAGACGCGCGGGTTAAATCGACAACCGCAATCATGCCGGCTATCGACGTTTCCTTCACCAGTGAAATAAACTCGTTGCACAGCGCCGGCAAAATGTTTTTAACCGCCTGCGGCAGCAAGACGCGCCGCATCGCCGTCGCGTAACTGAGCCCCAGCGACAGCGCCGCCTCCATCTGCCCCTTGTCCACAGCGCCTATGCCCGCGCGAATCAACTCCGAAACATACGCGCCGGAATTGAGGCCAAAGGCTATGCAGGCAATCATCAGATAGTTGTTTGACTGAATGATGATGTAGGCGAAAATAAGCAGCTGCACGGCAAGCGGCGTTCCGCGAATAACCGCGACATACGCGCCCAGCACGCGGTCAACGGCGCGCAGGCGGCCGGTTTGCGCGCTGTACACTTTGACGATGGCGATAACCACGCCGACGGTTACGCCAATCGCCGCCGCCGAAAGCGAAATGACAACCGTATTGCGCAGACCTTCCAAAAACAGCACATACCGGTGCTGTTCAACAAAGGTACGGTACAGCTGGCGCGAAACGTAGGCAAAAAAATCCATGGCAGCACCCCAAAGGCTTGTCTACTGCGCGTTGTCGTCTTCGTACAGGGCGGAATTGGCCGTGTGAAAAATGACGCGCCGTTCAATCTCGCCCGTCTCGATAAGCCGCGCCAGTGTTTTGTTCACCGCGTTAACAAGCGTTGTGTTTCCCTTCACTATCGCGGCCCCGTAGTATTCGTCTTCTACAACCACATTCCCCGGAGAGTTGACCGGTATAAACGTTGAGCCAGGATTAACCGCGACCAGATTCCTCGCCAGCGCGTCATCGCAGACAATGGCGAACGGGTCGCCCTTAAAAAGGCCGAGCATCGCTTCCTGGAGCGCCTTAAACTGCAGCACCTGGGCGCCGGTATCTTTCAGCGCGCCCTCACGAATCGCGTCAGAAACCAGAATGTCGCCGGTCGTCCCCAACTGCACACCGATACGCCGCCCCGCCAAATCCGCAAAGGACTGCACGTGCGTATCCGCAGCCAACTTAACAATAAACTGAACCGTGCTTGAATACGGCAGGGAAAAGTCGAGGCTTTCCTGCCGCTCGGGGGTAATGGTAATGGCGGAAATAGCGACATCCGCCTGGCCGTTTTGCAGCGCGAGCGAGAAGCCGTCAAACGAGGCGTTAATCACCCGCAGCTCTACGCCCAGGTCGCCGGCGATTTCCCGCCCAATATCAACGTCTACGCCTTCGACGCGCCCGCCGTCGCCCACATATTCGTAAGGCGGCCATGTCGCGTCCGTATACAGAACGAGCTCGCCCTTCTTTTTGATGTCGTCAACGCCCCGCCACTTCTGCCCGCACGACGCCACAGAAAAAGCCGCGGCAACGACGCACGCCGCAAAAACACTCCGGGAAAAAATCGATAGCATAAAAACTCCTTTTATTAAACAATGCTATACGAAAAAGCGGCGGTGAATCAAGCGGGGAACGGCAGTATAAAAATGGGCGCATTTGTGCGCGGCTGCGCCGCGCACAAACCGCGCTATCCGCTCCAATCTTTTTGCGTTCCGCAAAAAGTATTTCCGCTACTATCGCTTGCGCTGTTCAAAAACGGCCTCCGTGCCGTTTTTGAACATGGTGTTGCGCTTTGCGCAACACCACACTTGGTAACCAGGCGGCATCCATGCCGCCATCCATCGCGCAATGCGGCAGTAGACACAAACAGCCAATTCCAGTACAGTGAACCATAGGCCGTCTGCGAGGGGGCTTGACAAAAGGAGTAAAACCTACATAATGAAACCGACAACCGACAACCGACAACCGACAACCGACAACCGACAACCGACAACCGACAACCGACAACCGACAACCGTTGCCGAATGCATAAAGGCCGTATATAGAGTCATTGTTCCTGCCTTTCTGCGAACAGAATTATTGCGTTTTAGAAACTACGAACTGTACCTGGAGACAAAAGCCTTCAAAAAAATCGCAGACCCTATAAAGAAAAAAGTTATCAAGTATCTCAAAGCCGAATGCGCGCGTTCCGGCGACCGCGAAAAAAAAGAAATTCTCAATTATCTAAAATTGAATAAAAATCTTATGTTCCCCTATACATATACAGAAAAATATACACTAAAAAATATATCCGCGTATACCGACCCAAGCTGCGGCATGAACTATGTTTTGCACGAAGAAAAAAAGTTATATTTTCCAAAATCCTTCAGCATTAAGCAGACTCAGCAAACGTATAACGCACTGCTGAGCGAACAGGACGCCGATTCCCCGCATTGTTATAAACGCGAAGGCTTTTGTGTTGAAGACGGCAACGTTATCGCGGATGTAGGGTGCGCGGAAGCAATTTGGGCGCTTTCCAACGCGGAACGCGCTTCAAAAATATATTTGTTTGAATGTGAAGAAACGTGGATAGAAGCGCTGCACAAAACATTTGAACCATGGAAAGAAAAAGTGGTTATTGTAAATAAATACATTTCAAACAAAAGCGACGGTGTATACATAACCCTGGATGATTTCTTGAACGGCACACCAGTACATGTTGTTAAAGCCGACATAGAAGGCGCGGAACCCGCCCTGCTGGAAGGGGCGAAAAATACATTGCGGCAGGGGAACTTAAAATTGCTGCTCTGTACATACCACCACGCTAACGACGCGCGCGATATAGAAGCAATTCTATCCCAAAATGAATACCAGATAGAATACTCAAAAGGATATATGATTTTTATATATGATGAACACCTAGCGCCGCCCTACCTGCGGAAAGCGCTGATATACGCAAAGAAATAGCCTCGCCCCTGCCGCCTACGCTTTTTTCCACACGCCAAAACTCTGCGGTCCCAGCCGGAGCGCGCCGGAATCGGCAGAACACTCGCCTTTGGAAAAAACCAGCGGCGCGCCCCGCGCGTCCACCGGCGCGGTGTGGCTGGCCGCCTTGGGATTGACCGCGAGGGTAAAGTTTTCGCGGCGGTACACAAACGGCAGCCCGTCAGCGTACAGGATTTCCAGGTTAGGCCGCGCCTGGAGGCCGGGATTTTCGGCGCGCAGCCGCAGGATGGATTTTACCGTGGCCAGCAGGGAATTTTTGTCCTCTTCCTGCGCGGCAACATCGGGGGCGGACGTTCCGGCGTCGGGCGGCAAGTACAGCGCCGAGCTCGCCGCGGCGGAAAACCCCTTGTTTTTCCCCGCCGACCACTGCATAGGTGTCCGTGAGCCAGTGCGGGTATAGCCGCCTTCCTTTGTCGGCAGACCGGGAATGTACCGCATACCAATTTCGTCGCCGTAATACAAAAACGGTACGCCAGGAAACGTGAACAGCATCGCGTACGCCAGCGCCAATTCCTGGGTGTCCAGTCCGTAGCTTATGCGCGGCGTGTCGTGGTTGCCGGTAATTAGGCTAATGTAGCCCCGGCCTTTTGTTTTTTCGTACCAGTCCATGTACTGGTCTAAAAACCGCCGGATGCCGTTCTCGCCCGTTTTCTTAAAAAAACTATGGTTGGCCGTTATTTCGCCGCGTTCAGACACCGTAAAGTCGCGCACCAGGCTCTGGTAGCCCGAACCGCCGTGGTCAAGCGCGAAATCGGCGTGAAAGCCGGCATCCAGCGCCAATGGCGGGCAGCTCCATTCGGAAACGAGCGCCGCATGAGGAAATTCAGCGTCCAGCATACGCCGGACATCCTGCCAAAGCGCCCGCGTTCCGGTTTTTTGCTCATCGTCAAATTTAACCAGCGAATCGGCCATGTCAACCCGAAAGCCGTCGCAGCCGGCTTCAAGCCAAAAGCGCATGACGTCCTTCAACGCCTCCCGCGCCGCCTGGCAGTCAGGGTGGTCTACCGGAAGCTGCCATTTTTGGCGCGGCTGCAAAAAACCGTAATTCAGCGCCGGCTGGCACTTAAAAAAATTGATAATGTACACGCCATTGCGCTCCGCCTCGCCGGCGACAAAGCGCAGGCCTTCGTTTTCCCAATAAATCCAGCTGTCGCTCCAAATGTACCGGTTTGAAAAAGCGTTGGGTTGGGGCAGTTTGCTTTTCTGAAACCACGCATGTTCTTCCGAAGTATGCCCCGGAACCAGGTCGAGCAGAACACGCATGTTTTTGGCGTGGGCGGTTTCAAAAAGCCGCCGCAAATCCTCGTTGGAGCCGTAGCGCGCCGCGACTTTTTTGTAGTCGCGCACATCGTAACCGGCGTCCTTAAACGGCGAATCAAAACACGGATTTATCCACAGCGCGTTACAGCCCACGCTTTTAACATAGTCGAGTTTTTCGATAATTCCGGGAATATCCCCAATGCCATCCGCGTTGGAGTCATAAAACGACTGCGGATAAATCTCGTAAAAAACCGCGCTTTCCAGCCATTGCGGCATATACCTGCCCTCCTCCAGCGCGTCCGCGCCGTGCGTTCAGTAGAACCTGTCCCATTTTGGGACAGGTTCAAACAAAATTCTTAAAGTACGCGATGGTCTCTTTAAGGCCGTCGCGCAGCGCGACCTTTGGCTGCCAGCCCAACTGTTTTTGCGCCAGAGCTATATCGGGCCGGCGCTGTTTGGGGT
>JAITGR010000181.1 GCA_031280455.1 Spirochaetaceae bacterium | reverse complement strand
GTACCAGAATGAGTACGTCTGCCTTACCGGTTCGAACGGTTCGGGCAAGAGCACGCTGCTTGCCTGCCTCAACGGCCTTTTAACGCCGCCTGCCGCCTGCTGTTTTGTGTTTGGCACAGCGGGGGAGCGCTACGACTGTTCCAGCGAGGCGGCGCTCGTTCACATTCGCCGCATTACCGGCACGGTGATGCAAAATCCCGAAGACCAGATTATTTTTTCCACGGTGGAAGAGGACGTCGCGTTCGCGCCAGAAAATCAGCAGCTTGCCTGGGCGGAGTGCGCGCGGCGGGTCGAGGACGCGCTGCGCGTAACGGGACTATGGGACGCGCGGCGGCGTGAAACCAGCACGCTTTCCGGCGGGCAGCGGCAGCGGCTTGCCATAGCCGGCGCGCTGGCCGCTTCCGCCGACATTCTTTTTTTGGACGAGCCGGATTCCATGCTGGACGAGCAGGCCAGGGCGGATTTGAACCGCCACATTCTGGAACTGCGCGCGCTGGGAAAGACCATTATCCGCATTACGCACAATCCGCTTGACGCGCGCGGCGCTTCGCGTTGTGTTGAACTTGCGGGCGGGCAGGTTGTCTACGACGGCCCCCCCGCGGCCTGGCTTGCCGCGCAAAGCGAGCCCGCAATCCCCGCCGGAACAAAAAAATCGTTTGAAATGGCGGGGGCGGGCGCGGGCGCGTCTACGAACGCGCTGGTGTTTGACGCGGTGAGTTACCGCTACAAAAACGCCGCCGTTCTGGCTGTGCGCGACACGTCGTTTGCTCTGCCGCGCGGGGCGCTTGTGGCGCTTACCGGGCGCAGCGGCTGCGGAAAATCGACCGTGCTCAAACTGGCTGCCGCGCTTTTGCTGCCGGATTCCGGCAGTGTTGAAATCCTGGGGCGGCGCAGTCTTGACCGCCGGGTGCAACTCCGCCGCCTGACATTAAGCGCCGCGCTGGCGGTGCAAAATCCCGAAGACGCGCTGTTTGAACGGTTTGTCGCCGATGATGTGGCCTTCGGGCCGCGTAATCGCGGTTTGAAGGGCGCGGCGCTGGTTGCGGCGGTGCGCGCGGCAATGGACGCCGCCGGCCTTCCGTACAGTCAGTTTGCCGGACGCACAACGAGATCGCTTTCTGGCGGTGAAAAACGCCGCGCGGCGCTGGCGGGTATGCTCGCCATGAACGCGGAATTGTATTTGCTGGACGAGCCGGCGGCGGGACTGGACGCGGAAAACACCACGCGCGTGTACGCGCTGCTTGCGGCACTGCGCGAACAGGGCAAAACCTGCGTTATAGCGACACATTCGGCGCGCTGTGCCGCAAGCGCCGATATTACGCTGACAATGGCCGAAAGCGGCCATCCCCCGCCGGAAACGGCGCGTCCACGGGCGCGTCCGGGAACGCGGACGCGGAAAACCGGCCTGGAATTTCTGGAGCGCTCCCCGGCCGCCTTTGAGGACATCCCCTCCGCGCTGCGCCGTACCGGAGCGCCGGTTAAAATCATCCTTGCCTGCGCGCTTTTAACGGCGGCGCTCGCCGGGCCAGGGCCTGTGCCGGCGCTGGCTGTCGCCGTATTCACCCTTGCCGCCGGCGCGTTTGCCGGAAAAATCGCCCCGTCAAGGCTGCTTCATGCCTGGCGCGCCCTCGTGCCGCTGGCGGCGCTCCTTGTGCTGTATCAGTTTTTTTTAAGCGCCGCGCCGGGGGCATCCCCGCCGCTTTTCAGCCTGGGGCGTTTTTCGCTTACCGCAGGCGAGCTCCTTTTTATATGCGCGACGGCCGCCAGGTTTATCGCGGCTATTACGGTTTTAACGCTGTATACGGCGGTAACCAGCCTTGCCGAGACCTTGCGCGCCGTCCGCGCCGTGCTTGCGCCGCTGGAAAAACGGGGCTTTCCCGCGCGCGACGTAACGCTGGCGCTGGGTATAACCGCGCGCTTTGTTCCCGTGCTTTTTGCCAGTCTGCGCGTCATTGCCTACGCCCAGGCCGCGCGCGGGGCGCGTTTTACCGGATGTTTGCGGGTGTGGACGGCGCTGTCGCTTGTTCTGCCGCTTTTTCTGCGCGCCCTGGAGCGCGCGCGCTCTCTTGCCGCCGCGATTGTGCTGCGCGGCTACCGGTAAGCCTGCCATGCGCCGCCTGTACGAACGCTGCTGTTTGTGTCCGCGCCGCTGCGGCGTAAACCGGTTGAAGGGCGAACGCGGGCTGTGCGGGGAGAGCGCCGCGCTGCGCCTGGCGGCGGCCTGCCTGCACCAGGGCGAAGAGCCGCCGCTTTCAGGCGGGGCGGGGAGCGGCGCGATTTTTGTCAGCGGCTGCGGTCTCTGCTGTCCGTTCTGCCAGAACCGGCAGATTTCGGCGGAACGCGCCGGCGCGGAGGTTGACGCCGCGTCATTCGCGGCAATATGCCTCGCGCTGCAAAAAAGGGGCGCGGCGAACATTAACATTGTAACCGGAACACACGCGGCGCCGGCCCTTGTTGAAGGCATCGCGCTGGCGCGGGAGCGCGGGCTTACGCTGCCGCTGGTCTGGAACAGCTCTGGCTACGAAACGCCCGAAATAATACGCCTGCTCCAGGACGTGGTTGCGGTTTTTTTGCCCGACCTAAAAACGCTGGACGCGGACTTTGCCGGGCGTTTTTTTAAGGCGCCGGATTATCCCGAAGCGGCGCGGGCGGCTATTTTGACAATGCTGGACGCTAAACCGCCGCGCTACAGCCGCGGCGAGGACGGCGCGCTGGCATCTGGGGTGATTATCCGCCATCTGGCCATGCCCGGCGCGCTGGCGGGCACCAAAAAAGTCATGGAATGGTTTGCGGCAAACGCCCGCGGCCGCGCCCTGCTTTCGCTTATGACGCAGTATGCGCCGCCTAAAAACGCGCCTGCCGGCATTCCGGCGCGTTCCCTGCGCACGGCCGAATGCGACACGCTGCTGCGCTGGCTTACAGAGCTGGGGATAGAGGACGGCTACTACCAGGAGCGGGAAGAGGGCGCGGCGCCGTTCCCCGATTTTTACCAGACGCAGCCGTTTCCGGCGCATCTTGCAAACTGCGTGTGGCACTGGCAATCCGGCTTTTGCGCGTAAACCGCCGCCTATTCTTTCAAAAAACCGTACTCATAAATTTTCGGCTCTATCTTTTGGGCCAACAGGTTCAGATTATTTCTGAGGGCTTTTATGAGTTTGCCATAGGTTTCGTCTGTTGACGTGTTATTCATTTTTCCGTTTTCGCCCCGTCCCTGAAAAAATTCACGAATATCATAAAAAGAGGCGTTTACGGA
>JAITGR010000168.1 GCA_031280455.1 Spirochaetaceae bacterium | reverse complement strand
TTTTTCATACATTCCTCCATAGGTATGTCGTTTGCATGACAGCAACCGACATCAGTTTGATATTAAGCGTACCTCGATGAGGCCGCTCCAAACGCCGGATTCTCCGGCGGTATTGGCTTTTACAGTTGCCGGAGCGCCTGCGGCGCTGTTGTCAGTTGTCAGTTGTCGGTTGTCAGTGGTTTTAGCCGATAGCCCGAAGTAACTCATCGCGTCTGCCTTGATGAGATATATCGACGGAAAGCCTGACAACTGACAACCGGCTGCTGACAACTGCCTGTGGGCAGACCTCTCCCCTAAACTAAGCCCAATTACTGGTAAAAGGGCGAATTCGTGTGTGTGTGTGTGTGTGTGTGTGTGTGTGTGTGTGTGTGTGTGTCGGCAGGTTTAGCTTAAAACTTGAGGTGAAATATGCCGCCGAAAGCGCCTGTCCTGTACCGTTCACTTGCATTATGAAAGCAGTATATCACTGGAGGAGAATTGTGTCAAGGGGTAGGGGTAGGCCTTGCCGGTTGCCGGTTGCTTCCCTATGGAAGCGATGATTAAATGCCAACGAGCATTTAATCGATGCCTCATACCCCGTAATTGCGTAATGAAATGAGCAATTACAAAGGGTAATGCTGATTAGATTCGATTTAATCAGCATTGCCCTATACGTGCCGATTTTTTTTCGGTAGAGTACGGGTATGCGTGGTATTTTTATTCCGTCTCGCCGTGAGTGTGCGGAGGGTGATTGCTGGGATTTGTCGGCTTTGTTTGTTTCTGATGAGGCGTGGGAGTGTTCTTTTAGGGAGTACGAGGGCTGTATCGAGCGGATTCCGTCGTTTAAGGGGACATTGGGGCTGGGGGCGGCGGCTTTGGCGCGCTGGCTGGATTTCAGGCGTGATGTGCTGGTGCTGGAGGAGCGGCTTTCGCAGTATGCTCAGTTGCGGGGCTGCGAGGATGAGGGCAATGACGCGGCTCGTGAGCGGGAAGCGCGTATGCTTATCGCGTCCTCCCGTGCCGAAACCTTGTGTGCCTGGGTTACGCCGGAGATTTTGGCGATTGACGAGGGGGTAATGCAGACGGCGCTCTCTGACGCGGCGCTCTCTGACTACCGGGTATACCTTGCAAAGTTGCTGCGCTATAAGCCCTATGTTTTGAGTGAAAAAGAAGAGCGCCTTATCGCGTTGTATGGCGAGGGGGCGGGCGCGCTTGGTGATGTTTTTTCGGTACTTACGAATGTGGATATTGATTTTGGCGCGGTAGAAACGCCTTCCGGCGTGCTGCCGCTTAGCCAGTCGACGTGGGCGGTGTTTATGGAAAAGCCGGATCGCGCGCTGCGGGAGACCGCGTGGCTGCAGTTTTACCACGCGTTTTCCGCCCACAAAACAACGTTGGCGGCATTGTACGCGGGGCAGGTAAAACAGGATGTCGTCCATGCGCGCGCGCGGGGGTTTGCGGGCGCACGGGACGCGGCGCTTTTTGCCGACGATGTTAAAAGCGATGTCTACGATAGTTTGATTGCCGCGGTTTCGGATAATTTGGCGCCGCTGCACCGGTACTACCGGCTGCGCCGGCGTGTGCTGGGGCTGGACGCGCTGCGCCACTGGGATGTGTACGTGCCGATAACCGGCGGCGGCGGCAAGGTTACGCGCTGGAACGACGCGGTCGCGCTGGTGTGCGAGGCGCTCCGCCCGCTGGGGAGCGAGTACACGGAAACCATGCGCGCCGGTCTTTTGGGGCGCTGGGCCGATCGCTACGAGAACAAGGGCAAGCGCAGCGGCGCGTTTTCGTCGGGCGGCTACACGGGCGACCCCTATATCCTTATGAACTACAAGGAAGATTCGGCGCGTGATATTTTTACGCTGGCGCACGAGGCCGGCCATTCGATGCACTCCTGGTATTCGGCGCGGTCGAATCCGTTTATGCAGTACTCGTACACTATTTTTGAAGCCGAAGTTGCCAGCACGTTTAACGAGGAGCTGCTGTTCCGCCACCTGCTCAAAACCGCCGATACGCCCGAATTCCGGCTGTATATACTGAACAAGCGCGTTGACGACATTCTGGCGACACTCTACCGCCAAACAATGTTTGCCGAGTTTGAAAAAAGGACCCACGCGATAGAGGAAGCCGGCGGCGCGCTTTCGGCGGATGTACTGCGGCACGAATACCGGCTGCTGCTGGAGAAATACTTTGGCGGCGAGGTGGCGCTGGACGAACTGAGCGATCTGGAAGCGCTGCGGATACCGCATTTTTACCGCGCGTTTTATGTGTACAAGTACGCCACCGGCATTTCGGCGGCGCTGGCGCTGGCTAACCGCGTCCTTTCCGGCGGCGAGGCCGAAACTGCGGCCTACTTTGGCTTTCTTAAATCCGGCGGGTCGCGCTTTCCGGTCGATTCGCTCAAAGCCGCCGGTGTAGACATGACCAGCGCCGCGCCGGTCGCCGAAGCGTGCGCGCTGTTCGGTACGCTGGTGGACGAGCTGGAACACACGCTTGCCGAACGGTAGCGGCTTTGCCGTTACCGTTCAGCTTGCCGAATTTTCAAGACAAGCCTTGAAAATTCGGCAGGACAGAAGGTTTCTCCCATGAAAAAGCAGAAAGCAACCGTATTTAAGTGTTCGGCCTGCGGCCACCAGGAAGCCAAGTGGCTGGGGCGCTGCCCCGCCTGCGGCGAATGGAACACGCTGGCCGAAACGCAGGCTGCCGCCGCAGGGCGGGGCGCGGGGCGGCAGGCAGGCGGCGGGCTGGCGGCCCCGCATTCGATGCCGCTGGCGAGCGTACCCCGCGACGAGGGGGCGCGGTTTTCCAGCGGCATAGCCGAGCTGGACGCCGTGCTGGGCGGCGGCATTATACGGCGCGGCGTAACGCTGGTCGGCGGGGAGCCGGGCATCGGCAAGTCAACGCTGCTGCTGCAGACGGCCTCGCTCTGCGACACCCGTGGGCGGGTGCTGTACGTGTCAGGCGAGGAATCGGCAGGGCAGATAAAGCTGCGCGCCGAGCGGCTTGGCCTTGACTGTGCAAAAATAGAGATTTTCTGTTCCGGCGCGCTAACGGAGATTGAAACGGTGCTGGACACGCTCAAACCGTCGGTAATTATCGTTGATTCGGCGCAGACGCTCTACTCGCCGGAAGCCGGCGTAGTAAGCGGCACCGTCAATCAGCTCAAATACTGCTCGTTTGAGCTTATCAGTTGGGTAAAAGAGCACGACGCGGCGCTTTTTTTGGTCGCACATGTTACCAAAGACGGGTTTATAGCCGGCCCCAAAACGCTGGAGCACATGGTCGACACGGTGCTGTACTTTGAGCAGACCGACGGCGAAAACCGCTTTTTGCGCGCGTCCAAAAACCGCTTTGGCTCGGTTGACGAGATTGGTATTTTTACGATGAGCGCCGCCGGTTTGCAGGCTGTCGAAGACCCGTCGCGCCTGTTTCTGGTACGCCGCGAAAACGCCCTGCCCGCGGGAGTCGCCGCCGCCGCCGTGCTGGAAGGGAGCCGCTGCCTGCTGGTCGAAATCCAGGCGCTTACCGT
>JAITGR010000094.1 GCA_031280455.1 Spirochaetaceae bacterium | reverse complement strand
GCGGACAAAGGCTCCTACATAGCCGCCAGCGTCAGCCGCGCCGGTTATTCCGGCTGGATAATCAGCCCGGCAGCCGGCAAGGTACCCGGCGAAGCGTCGCCCACCAGCCCCAAAGCCGGCGGCGACAGCGGCGGTAACGGCGACACCGACGGCCCCGGCGGCGGCGGCAGCACCGGCAAAGACGCCGAAGAAAGCGCCCAACTGGAAGGCGCGGCGTACATTGACGGCAGCCCCGTCGTCGGGCGCACCCTCCGCGCAAACACCGACAGCATCAGCGGCACAGGCGAGATTGCCTACACATGGATGCGCGCAGAGGACGAGGAAGAAACCGGCACACCCATAAGCGGCGCGACCGGCGCGAGCTACATTGTTAGCACCAGCGACGGCGGCAAATACCTGGCCGTTGTCGTAACACGCGCCGGCAAAGAAGGCAGCATCGAGACCCCCGCCGTGTGGATACGCAAACCCAGCATGAAACAGGAAGTCCTGTTAGACGGCGATGCAATCGTGTACAAAACCCTGCGCGCCAACACCGACGGCATCACAGGCGGCGGCAACTTCAGCTATGTATGGAAACGCGGCGACAAACCCGAAGCCATCAGCGCCGAAATAGCCGGCGCGACCGGCGCGGCCTACCGCCTGGCCCCCGAAGACTGGGGCAAATACATAACCGTAACCGTCAGCGCGCCGGAATTCTCCGGTACCATAACCAGCCCGCCCGCTGGAAAAGTCGCGGACATCATGGACAAATGGACTGCGGTCGGCAACTCCGGCTTTGGCAACCTGCTGATACGCGACGTTGTTTACGGCGACGGCACAGCCGGCCCGCGCTTTGTCGCCGGCGGCGACCAGGGCAAAATGGCCTGGAGCGGCGATGGCATAACCTGGACGCCCGTAACGGACTCCGGCTTTGGCACAAACGCCATACGGAAATTCGTCATGGGCAAAAAACCGGACGGCAAAACCCTGTTTGTCGCCGGCGGTCAGGGCGGCAGAATCTCTGTATCCGAAGACGGCGTAACCTGGAAAGCGGCAAAATCCGCGCTGACGGACTGGATAACCGCCATAGCCTGGGGCGAAATCAACGGCACCAACCTGTTCATCGCGTCGCAGTTTAACGGCGATATGGCAAGCTCGCCTGACGGCGTCAACTGGACGCACATAAACGGCCTGTACGGCCAGATATGGAACTGGAACGGCGTAATAGACGCCTGCCTGGTGTACGGCAATCCCAAAGGCACGGGAACCTTCCTGGGCGGCGGGGTAAATGGGTCGCATGATAGAGGTAAAATATGGCGCTTTGCTACCGGCAGTTTTGGCTGGAGCAGCGTGTACTCTGTTCCTTATTCAGACCATGGAGGGAATTTTTACTTCGAGAGTTCGATTGTCGCCGCCGCCTGGGGCGAAATCAACGGCGAAGGCGTATTTGTCATGGCTGGACGCGATTGGTCGCATGACCGATGGAGCGGCCTGTCTATTTCTTCAAATGAACCATCCAAACCACTCGTGGTGTACTCCAAAGACGGCATCAATTGGACACGAACCAACAATACGGCGTTCCCTGTTAGCTCCAGCAGCAGCCTCTGGGCATCGCAAGAGGATAGTTCCGACGTGTGCTACACTGCCTACGGCAAAGTTGCCGGCATAGGGCGCTTTATCAACGTTGACCGCATTAACGGACGCATAGCGTACTCTCTAAACGCGGCTGACTGGCGCATGGTAGCCGGAACCGGTATGCCCGCCGGCAACTCCAGCATTCAGGCAATAACCGCCGGCAGCCCGTCCGCGGGTGTTGACGTATTCGTCGCCGCCGGCGCCAACGGCAAAATGTCCTACACAAAGTTCACCGCCGACTAAGGAAAGCGCGGCGCTTAAAACAAACCACGGAAAAACGCGGAAAAGACACGGAATTACGGTCTCTTTCCGCGTGGGTTCCGTGCCTTCCGTGGTTTCGCCATGTATGGCGCCGCCATGTATGGCGCAATCAGCGTTGTCTAAAGGGCATTTCTAAAATCAAGACTTGTTCGGAAACACGGTTGGTTTCCGAACAAGTCTACTTCACAACCAGCCCGCACTCAGCAATATACTCGGCGCCGGCGAAAAAAGATTCACGCGAATAAATACGCAGAACATACGAGCCGCGCCGGTTAAAGTAGTACTGCGTAGCATTCCGCTTCGTCTGCTTTTTTTCAAAAAACTTCTGGTCTTTCCCCAAATCCTTCTTGCCAGTCTTGTCGAACACCAAAAAATCCAACTCAAAGTTTTCGCGCAGCGCATACGAAAGCGACAACACCTCGCCGGAAACATCATATTCCTTAATCAGCCGCGGACTCATCTGCAAAACCTTTTCAAAATACAAAGGCCGCTGATACGGCAGCTGCGCAAAATCCTCCGGCTGAATAAGGTATTCCATAAGCTCGTGATTCAGATTGTATGGCAAATGCGTATACACAAAAAACTGCGGATTTACAAACAAATACTCCGTCGAGTAACTCTTATCGAACACCAGCGGCTTATTATCCACCACCCTGCCCGCGTCCCAGGCCGTATCAACAATAAACCAGCGCTCATCAACCTGAACAATGTTCCAGTAATGCGTCGCACGCTTTTTCTTGACTTCATTTTTTTCAAACGGATTAAAACGATAATCACGCGCGTAGCCCGGCGCTACCTCGCACGTAATATTCATCGCTTCGCACACCGCCTTAAACAAATTAGCGTACCCCTGCTCCACCGCGTACCCGCTGCGTACAACACTCATCGCATCCTGCCGTTTGGCAGCCTTGGGAAAGAAAGAAGCCGTTGACTTACGAAACGCCTTAATATCAAAATTGAGATACGCAATCACAAAATCGTGCGCGCGCTTAACCTTCAAAAAATCATTTCCTTTAGAATTGGAACTAATATGCAAGCCAACAAGATTAATATATTCAAGCGGATCGCGGCTGCGATACCCGGAAAACTGCGCCGACTCAACAATCGAGTACACAAAACTATCAATTTTCCCCGTACGCCAGGATTCAGCCTCCTCGTAATCCACCGGCAACTGGTAACTCCCGCGCGTATTAAACCGCATTGTAGACTTACACGAAGAAATCAACAGACACCCAACAAGCAAAAGCAAAAAATACTTCACTATTTTCTCCATAAACATCACCAGAAACCCTCTGCGTTATTGTCGGGATATTTTCGCCAAAGGTTAAGAAATTCAGGCGCGTTGTCTAACGATAAATTCGGCGGATGATATTCGGTTTGAAACTACGCCGCTTTCGCGTTCTTTGCAGCCGGAGACTGGCAAAGGCAGCCCCCGGCTCCCGAAAAACACTTGGGGCAACCGCTTAAAAATGCGCGTTTCGCAGCCCGTAGGGCGAGAAACCGCAAGGGAACCTCTGAAAACAACCGGTTTTTAGAGGTTCCCACTTATTTTTTCGACCATTTCTGCCGATACTACACATGGAGTAGTGTATGAAACAGACCAGGTTTATTCTTGCGGTAGTTTTGAGCGCCTTTTTCGCAAGCGCGGCGACGGCGCAGCAGCCCAAAACATCCGCCACGCCGTATTCGATAGACGACCGCATCGAAAATGGCATCGCGCTGTACGAACAAGGTTTGTGGGGTGAGGCGATAGGCGAGCTGCGCCGCGTGATGCGGGATACCGGCAGCCGCGAGCAGCAGGCCGAAGCGCTTTTCTGGGTTGCGATGAGCGAGCTTGCCCGCGGCGAATACGAAAGCGCCATATACGACCTCGACGACATACGCCGCATCGATTCGGCAAGCATCCGCGTTGCCGACGTACCCTACCACAAAGCGCGCGCGCTGTTTTCGCTCAAACGCTACAACGAAGCCGTCCGCTTTTTTGAAGAATATGAAAAAAATATACGCATAGACGGCCGCTCGGTAAACGCGGTACGCTACGACAACCTAAACGACACCCAGTTTGCGGGGCTTCAGATAGAGTACAACAAAAAAGCGGCCGCGCTCTACTGGATAGGCGAGTGCTACTATTTTATGGAAGATTACGACCGCGCACTCGGCTACTATACGTTAATCGTCGACCAATACATGAAAAGCCATAAATACGAAAGCTCCATGAACCGGATTTCGCTCATTAAACAAAAAAAGATAGAAAACGATTTACGCGACGAAATCCGCACCCTGCTCAAACCGGAACCCGCCCCGCCGGTTGCCGCGGGCGAACCGGCAACCGGCGGCCCCTCGTATGACGAGGCAATTTTGTTGTACCAGAACCGCATCGCGCCGTATTTACTGCTCAAAGCACTTGGCGAGGATACCAAAAAAGAAGCATCCCCAGCCGCGCCGGCTGTGGCGCAAAGCCAGCCGCCGCCGTCCTGGCAGACCGCTGCGCCGGGCAAAAACGACGACCACGATGTTACAAAACGCCTGCTGACAATTAAAACCGACGCGCTGTCGCTAATGGAAAGACTGCTTTCAACACTAACCATATACGAAAATTTTGAAATACAAAGGTGGTAACCATGCTTAAAAAAATGATATACATACCGCGCCGTCTTCTGTATACCGCTCTCGTCTGCTGCGCGCTGGCCGCCCCGCTTTTCGCGGCGGAAGAATATACAGACGGGCGGATTAAACTGGTACTGGACGATAACCTGGGAAAATTCCTGCTGTACTACATGACCGATGTCGAAAAACAAACATACGAGCCGTTATTTTGGGACAAAGACAAACGCACCAGTTATCTTTCGGCGTTTATAGACGGCAGAGTATATGTGCTGGGCGAA
>JAITGR010000122.1 GCA_031280455.1 Spirochaetaceae bacterium | reverse complement strand
ATATTATTCTTTTGGCGATTTGCGCCTGTCGTATGAATACTTGAAGCAGTTCAATCATATCAATCTTTTCTTTGGCCCCCTGTTAAAGATCCCTCTTGCGGAACAAAACGAATATGCGGCGCGTGAAGGGGTTTATTCCGCAAGTGACGGCAGGTATTCGATAGGGGCGGGCGTGTCCGTAACCGGCATCCGTGATCCGGTGGTGTGGAACGCGGGCTTCCAGTATACGGTGGGGCTGCCAAAGCAGGAGCGGTTTTACCGTTCATGGGAACCGGGTAATATACAGCTCTCCGCGGGTTTTTCAGATCTGCTCAACTACCGTTTCGGTTTTTCCTTTGCGCTGATACAGCATATTGGCCTTCCAGTAATAACGGGAGATCGCGCAGACCCTGCGGGGGTAACGGTTTCAAGTCGCGCCAAAGGTGAATTCCTAATCCTCTTTGAAAAAGGCACAGTGCGCCTTTCTGTGGAAACGTCCCTGTATCCGCTCAACAGGCCATTCATGTTTGGATTAACCTACGGACACAAGTTCGATTTAAGCACCAAAACAGACGACTAAGGAAACCGGATTTAAACCACGGAAGGCACGGAACCCACGCGGAAAGCGACCGCAATTCCGTGTTCTTTCCGCGTTTTTCCGTGGTTTGTTTTACGCGACGCGATTTCGCCATGTATGGCGCAATCAGCGTTACCCTAGCGCGCCCGCCCCGCACCCCATAGCGTTTTACCGGCTCCGGCGCTATACTTTTTGGCATGAAAGTTGGTATCGACACCTTCGCCTGTAAACCGGGCGTTTCGGGAGTCGGTGTGTATCTAACTCAGCTGATTAAACGCATTCCGGCTTCCGGTGTTCAGTATGAGCTTTTTGGCTGGGATTACGACCGCTTTTTCTTTAGTAACGCCGCCAAAACGATGCATTTTGTGCCGCAGGGAAAGATTCGCGGTGATACGGCGAATTTGCTGTGGCACATCTTGAAGTATCCGGCGTTTGCCCGCGATTCCCGCTTTGACGTCTGCTTTTTTCCGGTTGCCCACAAGCGGCTGCCGTACAAGTCGCCGTGTCCGGCGGTGGGGACAGTGCACGATTTGGCCGCGTACTGGGGGTCGCGGAAGACGCGCGAGCATCTGGGCGCTGTGCTGCGTATGCTGCTGCCTAACGCGCTGCGCCGGCTTGACCGCATTATCGCGGTGAGCGGCTGGATTAAACAGGAACTTATCGAGCTTATCAACATTCGGGAAAACGCTATTGAAGTTGTCCCTAACGGTGTTGATTTGAGCATGTTTTATCCGCGCGAGAAAACGGACGAAAGCGTGGTGCTTATTCAGCCATTCAGTTTTAAGCGGCCGTATATTTTGTACGTCGCGCGGCTGGAGCATCCGGTTAAAAACCACATCAGGCTGATAAAGGCGTTCGAGATTTTTAAGGAACGTACGCGCCTGCCGCACCGGCTTGTTTTGGCTGGCTCCAGCAGCCGCGGGGCCGATAAAATTAAAGAGGCGGCGGCAACGAGCAGCTTTCGCGCCGACATTTTTTTAACGGGGACATTTCCGTCGACAAGCCTTCCCGAATTGTATTCGGGCGCCGATTTTGTCGTCATTCCTTCGTTATATGAAGGTTTCGGCCAGAGCGCTATCGAGGCCATGGCCTCCGGCGTGCCGGTGGCGTGCGCGCGGGCGGCGTCGCTGCCGGAAACCGCCGAACACGCGGCGCTGTACTTCAACCCGAAAGACAGCGAAGACATGGCCGACCGCATGGTGAGCCTGGCAAGCGACCGCGCGCTTAACCGCGACATGCGCGCCGCCGGTCTTGAGCGGGCAAAGTTTTTTTCCTGGGATGCCTGCGCCGAGCGCACGCTTACGATTATTATGGAAACCGCCGGCGCGCTCTGACCAAATGCCAAACAGCGCGCATAACGGCGTGGTATTCGCGTGATTTTTCAATTCCTCAATTCTCAATTAATCATTGCTTCCTTATGGAAACACTGATTAAAGAACATATACCACGGAAAAACGCGGAATTCTCGCGGAATATAGTCGGGTTTTCCGTGTCTTTTCCGTGCTGTCCGTGGATAAATCCGAATAAATCATCGATTAGGGGCGGTTGGCCAGCGGGACGTATGGTTTGTGCGCCTGGACGCATTTGTACGCGGGCCGGATTATCCGGCTGCCGGCGATAGATTCCTCCAGCCGGTGCGCGCACCAGCCGGCAACGCGGCTTACGGCAAACAGCGGCGTGTATACGTCGGCGGGAATGTCCAGCATTTTGTAGACAAAGCCGGAGTACAAGTCCACATTCGCGCACAGTTCTTTGTTCACGTTGCGCACTTTTTTGATGAGTTCCGGTGCTATGCGTTCGACAATGGTGTACAGGTTGTACTCGCGGGTAAAATTCTTTTCCGCCGCAAGCTGCGCGGCCTTGTTCCGCAGCAAAACCGTTCGCGGGTCGGAGCGCGTGTAGACGGCATGCCCTATGCCGTAGATGAGCCCCGCGTGGTCGTACACCTCGCCGCGCAGGATTTTTTCCAGATACGCGCCGACGGCCTGCTCGTCCGACCAGTCTTTTACATTGCGCTCCAGGTCTTTCATCATGCCCATGACCTTCGCGTTCGCGCCGCCGTGCTTAAAGCCTTTAAGCGAACACAGACCCGCGGCGATAGCCGAGTAGGTGTCGGTTTCGGTAGAGCTTACCAGGTGAACGGCAAACGTCGAGTTATTGCCGCCGCCGTGTTCGGCGTGCAGAATCAGCGCGAGGTCGAGAATTTCCGCTTCCAGGCGCGTAAACTTTTGGTCGCGGCGCATAAGCGACAAAATCGTTTCCGCCGTGTAGCGCCCGTCCTTCAACTGGTGGATAATCAGGCTTTGCTTGTCAAAATAGTGCCGCTTTGAACGGTACGCATAGGCGACAATCGCCGGAAAGCGGCTTATCAACTCCAAACTTTGGCGTATAACATTGGCGGGGCTGCCGTTTTCGGGGTCGTCGTCTTTTGAGTACAGCGACAACACCGAGTGGCACAATTCGTTCATTATATCGCGCGAAGGATGCCGCATAATGACATCTTCGGCAAAATGTTCGGGCAAAGAACGCAACTGCGCCAGATACTCGCAGAACAGCGACAACTGCTCTTTGCCCGGAAGCTCGCCAAACAGCAAGAGATATATCGTTTCCTCAAACCCGTAGCGCCCGTCCTCCGCCGCGGAACGAACAATGTCTTCGACATCGATGCCGCGGTAAAACAGTTTGCCGTCAATGGCGGTTTTTTCACCTTCACTCATGATATAGCCGTGTACTTCGCCGACATTGGTAAGGCCGACAAGAACGCCGGTACCGTCGAGGTTGCGCAGGCCGCGCTTTACGTTGAATTTCTCGTACAGCGCCGAGTCTATCTCGTTAAGGGAGCGCGCTTTTTCGGTTAAATCCCGCATGTTGTTCATGGGGTAAGTATAGCCGGTTTCGGCCTGCGTGGTTCAGAGGGTCAGATTTCTGATTCCTGGAAAGTTTTGGGCGCATTTGCAGCGCGGGTACGCGCCGCAAACCGCGCTATCCGTTCCAATGCTTACGGC
>JAITGR010000032.1 GCA_031280455.1 Spirochaetaceae bacterium | reverse complement strand
GGCGGCAGCGCGCCGGTTGAGCCGCTCCCCGCGTGTGCGGTATACTGGCCGCATGAGTGAAGCGCTTTCCTATGTGTTGGTTACCCCCTATACGGTGGCCAAAAGCCGTACCGGCGGCGTTATTTCCCGCCTTCTTTCGCAGACAGACCTGGAGCTTGCCGGCGCGCAGTTGTTCGCGCCGGACCGCCCTTTCGCGGCGCGGTACGCGGCGGTTCTGCGCGCGCAGGCAAAGGGCGAAACCAGCCTGCTTGCCGATTACGTCGAACAAAACTTCGCCGCGCCGGACGGCGCGCCTTTGGGCGGGCGGGCGGGCGCGCTTTTTTTGCTGTTTCGCGGCGCGGACCCGTGCAAAAAACTGGCCGCGGTATGCGGCCACATGCACCCGGAACACCGCAGCGGTCTGGACGAAGTGCGCGGCCAGTCCATCCGCGACACCTACGCCGACCTCATCCTCGCGCCGGATAATTCCGGCAAATGCGTTTATTTTGAGCCGGCGGTTATTACACCGCGCGACCAGCCGGAAGCGGACGCCAATCTAAAACTGTTTTTGCCGCTGCTGCAAACGTCCGGCAACGTTATAGGCTCCGCGCGCCACGCAAACCCCGCCGCGCAAAGAACGCTGGTCATCATCAAACCAGATAACTGGTCGTATGCGTCCGCCCGCCCGGGCAGCATCATCGACATGTTTTCCCGCACGGGCCTGCGGATTATCGGCGTAAAAATCCACCGGTTTTCGCTGGAAGAGGCGCTGGATTTCTATGGCCCGGTCGAAACCGCGCTTACCCAAAAACTGGCGCCGGTTTTTGGCAAAAAAGCGCGCGCCCTGCTGGAACGCGAATTCGGCCTTCCGCTTTCTGACGCGGTTGAACAGGCGCTTACCGGCAGTTTTGGCGCGGCGTACGCCCGCGACCAGTTTGAGCAGATTGTTGAATTTATGTCCGGGCACAGGCCGGGAAAACCAGAAACGCGCCAGGTTAAGTGCATGATTGTAATCTACGAAGGCGAGGATGCCATTGGCAAAATCCGGGGGGTGCTCGGCCCGACTGACCCGCTTAAAGCGCCCGCGGGCACCATCCGGCGCGAGTTTGGCTCCAACGTCATGGTGAACACCGCCCACGCCTCCGACGCGCCGGAAAGTTTTGAACGCGAACAAGCCATTGTCAAAATACACGAAAACACGGCCGCGGCCATTATTGCCGAGTATCTCGGTTCGCCGTAGCGCGCGCACGGCCGCGCCGCCATGGAGGGCGGCTGGTTACCAAGTGTGGAGTTTGGCTCTGCCAAACTCCATGTTGAAAAACGGCACGGAGGCCGTTTTTCAACCGCGCAAGGGATAGAAGCGGAATAAACGCGGCGCGCCGCGTTTATTTTAGCGGATAGCCCGGTCTGCCGCAGGCAGATGCGCCCAAATCCTCAATATTGCCGGAACATCGCACAGTAAACCGTGTCTCTTGACGCCCCTCTTGCCGGAGCTGGCGCAATGTGCTAGTGTTAGAGCGTGGGAGGGTCAGATTATGGCGGAAGCTGACGTGTCGCTTGAGACCTTCATTCGGAAAGCCTACGAGTATCTAAAGGAGGGCAGGTCGGAAGACGCGCTTGCTGCGCTGGATGAAGCGTTAAAGATTGATTTTGAACATGGCGAGGTTCTGTATGCCTTAAAGTGTCTTAATTGGTGGCTGGGGAAGCTGGATGGTCTTGACGAAAACGAAGGGGACTACGCCAAAGCCCTGGAAATTCTTGCTCAATGGAAGCAGTATTACCGTTTTCTGGACAAAATCGGAAATAATTTTGACCGGTGTCAATACGCGATTCGCCGTTTTGTTTTTTCCGCCGCGCTGGATGCTTTGCGGCGTGTCGAAAACGACGGTATGTTCCGGCATGACCCGGAGCTTTTGTTGTATTTAGGGCGCTGTTTTAAGGGTATTGGCGATTACGAGACGGCCTGTGAGTATTTGTGTAAGGCCGCCGGCTTTAGGCGGGAGGATGCCGCCGCGCTTGCCGAATTTGGCGATGTAAACGCGCTGCTGGGCAATATGGCCGAGGCAAAGGCGCTTTTCCGCGAGGCGTTTTACATTGACCCGCAGGCTGTCGATTTGAATGTGCTGGAAAGCGAACTGATTAAAAAACTTGTGGCGCATACCAGAGACGCTGGTAAAAGCGGTGTCGAAATAAATGAGTGGCTGCCTGTGTATGGCGCGTTTACGGGGGTTTTTTCGGTTACGCGAAAACTCAATCCTATTGAGGCGAGCAGGCTGAAGCAGGACGTAAAATCGCTGGAAAATGATTTGAACGGCAGCCTAAAGCATAAAGAAGATTTGCTGCCCAGGCTGCTTAACAAGTATTTATGGCTTATGAGTCATTTCGAGATGGACAACAATAAAGAGGGTGTCTCGGAGATTATATTAAAAATTAGGGTAAAATATCCCGCTATATACGAGCGGTATATAAAGTAATTTTGTTCGAGGGGACAGAAGGAGTAGTTACATGACCGAAGCGCTGCAAAAGAAAATTCAGAGCATGCTGAATGAGGAAAAATTCACCAGGCAGGTTTTGAGCGCGTACTCTATCGATAAGTTCAAGGAGCTGGATATTACGTTGAAGGCGGCCGGGGACGAGGGGGCGGTGTCCGAGCTAAAGGACATCTGCGACGAGCATTTGAGTCATACCAAAAACAGCATTATCGCCGTGTACTTTTCCGGCATGACGGCGCTTTCGGAACAGCGTATTGACGACGCCGCGCTGGTTAATTTGGTTACTATTTTTGTTGATAATCACAAATGGAATATCGTAACTTATTTGTGCGGGCGTATTCTGGAGTATGGCGAGTCTAAATTCGCGCTGCGGACGCTTGCCGATTGTTACAAAAACGAAAACAAGGAAGCCGAGTTGTATGATGCCTGGGAGCGTCTTGTAAAGATAGACAGCGAAGAGGCGGATATTGCAAAGCTGCTGGCAGAACGGGCGGAAAAACAGGGCGATAAAGAAAAAGCGGTCGATTATTTTAAGAAGGCGATTAACCGGTACATAAACAAGCAGCTGTTTACCAATGTGCGCGAAATCTGGATAAAGCTGCTGGAGTATCAGGGCGAAGACATTGATTTCTTTTTGTATTTGCAGACAAAGATTGCAAAGAACATAAGCCAGGAAAAGGCGGCGCTGCTTTTAAGTGATGTGTACGCGGCGTGTTATAAGCGCGGCGACATTGACACGTCGATTCAGCTTCTTAAACTGATTCTGGAATACAACGAGCGGGACACAGAAGCGCGCAAAAACATTACGGAGTGCTATAAAGAAAAATACGCGCGTCATTCGCAGCTTGACGAGTGGATTCGCGCGTCCAATCTTACGCAGCATTACCGCAATGTGCACGAGGCTATTGCCGATTTTGAAAAACACATCGCCTTCGATAAAGGCAACTACGTTTTCCACAAGGAATGGGGTGTGGGCAAAATCGCCCGCGCCAGCGGAGACGACATTGTTATAAACTTCGCCAAAAAGCGCGAGCACGAAATGTCGCTTAAAATGGCGGTGAGCGCCCTTAAAACGCTCTCAAAAGACCACATCTGGACGCTTAAGGCAACGACTAAACGGGAAGAGCTGCGCGAAAAAATCAAGGGCGATATGGAGTGGGCGCTTAAAACAATTATCAAAAGTTTTGACAACGCCTGCGACCTTAAGCGGGTTAAGGCGGAGCTTGTGCCGGCTATTCTTACCGTAAGTGAGTGGACGTCGTGGTCTACGCGCGCCAAGGCGCTGCTAAAGAGTTCGCCGTCTTTTGGCGTAAGCGCGAATGACATTGATACCTACATGGTGCGCGAGCGGCCGGTCAGTATAGAAGAAAAATTGTACGTTCAGTTTAAGGCCGAAAAGAAATTTTTTAAGCGTGTAGAAATTATGCGCGATTTTGTCCAGGAAAAAGATTTTGAAACCGGCGGTACGGCGTTTACCGAAATGTTCGCGTATTTTACCGCGTTTCTAAAAAATTACAGCAATGTTGACGAACAGGTTATTTCCGCGTGTCTTTTTGTAAAGGAGCTTCTGGGCCGGTTTCCCGAAATTGGCTATGTTTTGCCGGCGCAGTTTCTTGAACTGTTTGAGGAGCTGCCAGACAACGTGTATCCGGTGTACGCGGAAATTAAAGACAGCCGGCTGCGCGACGCTTTTTTGCGGTCTATAAAGGATTTTGTGCCGGGCTGGGAGCAGTGCTACATAAAACTGTTTCCGTCTGTTTTGCAGATGGCTATTTTGGAAACGCTGGAGCAGGAGGGCGCCGGCGCCAAAATCGTGCAGATGATTCAGAATTGTTACTACAGCTACAAGGATTACCGCGAGGCGGTGGTGTGGCTGTACGCGAATTACCGCCAAAACGAGCTGTACAAAAAGGCGGGTATTCCCGAAGAAAAAGAGCTGATTACGCTGATATATATTCTGGAAAATACCTTTCGCGCGATAGACGACCGCCGCGATACGGCGGGAAATAAAAAAACGAACAAGCAGGCGTATAACATTCTTTTTCAGGATGAAAAACTTTTGTACAGCTGGCTGGATAAAACGGATAAAGAAACAATTTCGCGTATCTGGACGCTGGTGTCCGACATCAAGGGGCTCGACCCGGAGGATAAACAGAATTTCAGAAAAAACATACTCGACAAATATCCCGACTTCAAATTCAAAACGGGCGTAACGGAAAAGCCGGCGCAAATTCGCGGGCTTGCTGTTACGCTGGCAAAACTGGAGGCGAAGCAAAAACAGCTTGACCGTATTCAAAACGAAGAGATTCCGGCGAACGCGAAGGAAATCGCGTTTGCGCTTTCGCTGGGGGATTTGCGCGAGAATGCGGAGTACAAAGCCGCCAAAGAAAAACAGGAAATTCTGAATTCGACCATCGCAAAGCTGAAAAGCGAGCTGGAGCGCGCCCAGCCGTTTGACCCCAGAACGGTGAACACGGACCGGGTTTCGTTTGGGACGAAAGTAACGCTGCTTAACGGCACAAGCGGGCAGCATGAAACCTATTCGATTCTGGGGCCGTGGGAGTCTGACCCGAACAACCGGATTATTTCGTATTTGTCGCCGTTTGGCGCGGCGCTGATGAACAAAAAATCCGGCGAATCGTTTGAATTTCTTATAGGCAACCAAAAAACGCCGTTTACGATTCAGGAAATCGCGGCTGCCGAGTTTTAGGGCAATGCTGCTTTCGCCATACATGGCGGTGCCATACATGGCGCAAGCACACCGCGTAAAACAAACCACGGAAAAACGCGGAAAGGACACGGAATTGCGGTCTCCTTCCGCGTGGTTTCCGTGCCTTCCGTGGTTTAATCATTGCTTCC
>JAITGR010000031.1 GCA_031280455.1 Spirochaetaceae bacterium | reverse complement strand
TAAATTGCGATTACTTCACTCAGCGCGTGGGCTATCTGCCCCGCGGCGGTGTTGCCGTCAATCATAACGTGTCTTTTATCTGCCATATTTCCTTCCTTTAGAAATAAACGTAGCTTTAGCGTACCGTGTTTCCGGCCTCTTGCGCAAGCGGCCTGCCGCGAGGCGGTTTGCACAGGCGGCTTGCCGCGCGGACGGCTTGACGAAATTTGCGGGATTGTGTTAGGTTTACCTAATAATAGTTAGTATATGCTAATAAAGGAGTTTGAATATGGCGATTGTGTTGATTGGAGGGATGGACAGGCTGCACCGGCAGTATGTGGAGGCGGCGGCGGCGCGGGGGGTTACGCTGAAGGTGTTTAGCGGGCAGGAGCGGAGTATAGAAAAGCAACTTGGCGGCGCGGATTTTCTTATTCTGTGTACGGCGAAAGTTTCGCACAGTGCAAAAAAGGAGGTGCTGTGCCACGCGCAGCGCAAAGGTATTCCGGTGCGGTTTGTGAATTCCGCCGGTGTTTCGTCGCTGCGGGACTGCCTGCGGGAGTGCGCCGGTGACTGCGGCTGCTGTGCCGGCTGTGCCAGCCGCGCATAAGCGCCCCCGTCCCGCCTGCGGGACGGGGGCCAAGCCCAAACCGCATAGCGGTTTGGGCAGCTTACATGTTAGGCCCGACAACGCCGGCGGGCGTACTGTCTGTCCTGCTCCAGTTGGTAGTGTCGGTGTTTTTGACGAACATGGACTGCTCTATGTCCCGCACCCCGCTTGTCGCGGCGTAACTTTCCAGCGTCAGCTCAAAAGCGCTCATGTATTTGGATGAAGATTCCCGTATCCATACCTCAAATGTTCTGGCCGTGTCTATATTGCCGCTTGGCACAACTCCCACGCCATATCCGTTTAATTCGCTATACGAACCAGAATTGAAACTGCCACCATCGTTCCATTTGAGCGCGAAATTACCGTGAGCGCTTGTACTTCCTTCGTTGGACGATGTGGAACGAACCGCCTTCAGGCTCCCCCAGATGCAAAACACTGCGGTTGTCGCGCGGTCGGCGGGCAGGGTTAGGGTGCCCATTTTGTAGTAATACCGCGTATTGACAGCGGCACCCACGCCGGTTATTTTTACCGGGTTTTTTATGACGTACGCGCCGCCAGTTTGCGTGTAGGTAACGGTAAAGCGTATCTTGCCAGTCCCTATATCCGCTGCCAAATTCCGCGCGTGCAGATTAAAACCCGTTGTTGTTTTTTGCTGCACGGCATATTCTCCCCAAATCTGCGTTTCATAGCTTACCGTGTAGTCCGTGTTCGCCATTGTTCTGGGCAGCGTAATCGCGATAGTCCCCCCTGCGGCATTTATCGCCGCGGTGTTTGTGAACGAAAAACTGTAGCTAAGGCCCTCTACGGACAGGACGTGCAGGGGGTCGGGGTTGGGCACCACATAGGTCGTGTAGAAAAAGTCCGACGTTTCGTCTGATGACAGGCCTAACGTAACCGCCCCGCTGGTCGATATGTTGAAGCGCCTGCTCTGCGGGTTTTCTCCGTTGCCGTATGCCATGGCGCACCGTATCGTCTCCGGCGGCCTGAATTGCTCCGGCAGCGTTCCAAGGTTTGTGCCGCTTCCGCCGTTCTTTTTAACGCCGACCGTTACCACGTTGACGGTTTTGCGGGCGATAACCCGCCCGTTGGTAAGCTCGCCGGAATCCCAGGTGGTTACCCCCACCGAAAGCTGTCCCGCGCCGCCGCCTGTTACGGTAGGTATCCAGCCGGCAGTCGCGCCGGCGGGGTTTTGCCAGGTAAAGAGGTTCGCGTTAAGCAGCCACATGCCGCGGTACTCGCGGTACTGGTACACCGCATCCACGCAGCTTACCACAAACACCACGGTTAAAATGTCGCCCGCGCGGACGAATTCCAGCGTGCCGGTAACATCGGCTCCGGTTACCGGCATATTGGTCCAGGCGGCAGACGAGACGTTCGCCAGGGCGTGGTAGTAGCGCTTGCCGTTCTTGAAGTAGTCGTTCAGCGCCGTTATATCCGCCGTTTCGCTGGTGCCGGCAAAGCCGGTGGCCTGAATTATGGCCGCGGCCGCGCCCTCCAGCACGAAGGCGGCGCCGTTCACGCCCTCCAGCGCCGCGACCCGCGTGGTAAGGCTGGAAAGCGCCGTGCTCACATCGCCCAGGCTGGCTGTCAGCGCCGTGTCCAGCGCGGTAATTTTAGCCTGAACGGTGTCCCCGGGCGACCAGCCCAGCGCGTCGTTTATCGCGGTCGCTATCGCGTTATTTATCGCGGTCGCGCTGGTGTACGCGCCCATGGCGCTGCTTTGCAGGTAGCCGGACAGCGCGGTCTGCGTAGCGAAGGTGCTGTCGGCGGCGGCTTTTGTGTAGTAGTCGTCCAGCTCATCGCCTAAATCCGCCGCCGTAAGGTAGGTGGCCGCCAGCGCCGCGTCCAGCAAGTCGAATTGCTGCTTTAGCAGCGCCAGGCTCTGGTAGTCGGCGCTGTTGGTGCCGGTGTACAGCGCTTCCAGCGTCGCGCCGCTCGCCGTTATGGTAAGCGTGTCGTCTGCCAGACTGAAGCTGGCCGTGCCGCCTGAGAGCGCGAGGGGCGCGCCGAGGTTTGCCTTTAACACGGGGTAAAAGCGCGGGATGCCCGAAAACTTGATGTAGATAAACGCCGCGCCGCTTATGTCCGCCTGCCAGGAGGGGCCGCCGCCTAAAACCGCGGCCTGGGTAAGCAGCGCTTCCTGCGCGTCCAACTGCAACGTATCCAGCCTGCCGGAAAGGGCTACAAGGTTAGCCGCCTGCGTAGAAAGGCCGTCTTTAAGGAATAGTATGTCGCCGTCGGGGGTGTTGTACAGGTCGTTATACAACTGGTCAACCTGGTCTTGCAGGCCGGTTCCGCCCGCCGTACCTGCCGGCTGGAGGGTTATTACATAGTCGGCGCTTTCGCCGGAGTCGCCGTCGATAACGGTTATTTTAAGGACGGTGTACCCCACCGTGCCAACCGTAAACGCGTAGGTGAGCGTGGGGGCTTCCGCCGGCTCTTCAGGCTCTTCGCCGTCGTCTTCCCCGTCCGGCTCCTCGCCTTCCCCGTCGTCGAGGTCGCCTTCGTTTGCGGCGGCGTCATCGCTTACCACGCTCAAATTCTCGCCGTTCACGCTGACGCGCCCTATGGTTACGCCCGGCTTTGGGCGCAGAATCACCCGGACATCACCGCCCGCGGCGTCGGGATACATGACAAAGTAGCTTTTTTCGGGGTTTGCTGTTTCTTTGCGGTGGGCAAGGACTGTCGCGGTGCCGTTGTCCATCTGCGGGGCTATGCCCGGGGCGGCGCTAAAGTCCGTCTCTATGGCCAGGTACGCCAGCGCCGTGCCGTCATTGGCGGCATCTCCGCCGTCGGTGCCTTTGGCGCGTTGTATGGGCTGGTTGCAGGCCGCGAGGGCCACAATCAGGCCGAAAACCGCCGCGCATGGCGTTAAAAATCGTTTTGGCCGATTA
>JAITGR010000210.1 GCA_031280455.1 Spirochaetaceae bacterium | reverse complement strand
AAGGCGCGCAGCGCCTTGGATAGTTTTGCGCAGCAAAACGCCAGCTTAAAAATCCGCATCCATGCGGATTTTTAGCTTGCGGAGTTTGGCAAAGCCAAACTCCGCACACGTGGACACCAGCCGCCATCCATGGCGGCCAGCCGTGCCGTTGTTGAACATGGAGTTTTGCGCAGCAAAACTCCACACTTGGTAACCAGCCGCCCTCCATGGCGGCGCATCCATGGCGTTTTCTTAGCTTGTAGTTTGCGCAAAGCGCAAACTACAAGCCCAAAGTGCGCAGCACTTTGGGCAGGCATCCCTGCGGATTTTCAGCATGGTGAGTTTGCCAAACCGCTACGCGGTTTGGGCTTTGAGTTGCGCTACGCGCAACTCAAAACTTAAAACGGCTTCGCCGTTTTAAGTCGCCCTCCATGGCGGCGCATCCATGGCGCACCCAATCGGCAAGTACTGCTTTATTCGCCGTGCCGCTTTCCGCGTGGTTTCCGTGCCTTCCGTGGTTTAATCATTGCTTCCCTTGCTCGGGGGCGGTTTCCGTAAACACAAGCCCCTGCGCCCCGCCGCCGGCAGTCTGAACATCGGCGTTCACACACAGCCCGCCGCGCGTGTCTGCCTGGAGTATAACCTTTGCCAGCGGATTTTCCAACTCATGCAGAATGGCGCGTTTGAGCGGGCGCGCGCCGTATTGGACATCTGTGCCGCGCGAAAGCAAAAACCGCCGCGCATCGCCGCTCAAGCGCAGTTCAATAGAGCGCTCCGCAAGCCGCTGCCGCAGCCGTTCAATCTGCATATCCAAAATCGCGCCCAGCTCGGCCTCTCCCAGGCGGTTAAAAATAATCGTCTCGTCAATGCGGTTAAGGAATTCTGGCCGGAATGTCGCTTTAAGCAGCGCCCCCAGCGCCGCCGCGGTTTTTTCGGCGCTGGGAGACTCCAGGATAAGCTCGCTGCCCAGATTGCTCGTCATAATAACAATCGTGTTGCGAAAATCCACAACGCGCCCCTGCCCGTCTGTCAGCCGCCCGTCGTCCAAGATCTGCAAAAACACGTTGAACACGTCGGGGTGCGCCTTTTCCAGCTCGTCAAACAGAATAACGCTGTACGGGCGGCGGCGCACGGCCTCGGTCAGTTGGCCGCCTTCGTCATAGCCGACGTACCCGGGCGGCGCGCCGATTAAGCGGCTGACCGCGTGCTTTTCGCCGTACTCGCTCATGTCGATGCGCCGCAGCGCCCGCTCGTCGTTAAACAGAAAATCCGCCAGCGTCCGCGCCAGCTCGGTTTTGCCAACGCCCGTCGGCCCCAGGCACAAAAAGCTGCCCAGCGGGCGGGCGCGGTCGGAAAGCCCCGCGCGGTTGCGGCGTATGGCCCCGGCGACCGCGGCAAGCGCCGCCCGCTGCCCCACCACCCGCTGTTCCAGCGCCGCCTCCAGCTCCAGATACTTCCGCGTCTCGCCTGAAAGCATCTTTGCCACCGGAATGCCCGTCCAGGCGGCGACAACGGCGGCTATATCTTCCTCGCACACTTCTTCCCGCAAAAGCGCGCCGCCACCCTGCTCCTCCCGCTTCCGGTCTATCGCCTGGCTCAGCGCGGCGTACTTTTTTTCAGCCTCGGGAATGGCGCCGTAGCGCAGCTCCGCCGCCTTGTTCAAATTTCCGTCGCGTTCGCAAGCGGCCTGCTGCTGCTTCATTGTTTCTATGCGCCGTTTAAGCTCGCGCAAGGCCGAAATATCCGCCTTTTCGTCTGTCCAACGCGCGTTCATCGCGTCGCGCTGGGTTGTAACGCCGGCAATCTCCGCCTCCAGCCGGCCAAGGCGCTCCACGCTGGCCGCGTCTTCCTCGCGCGAAAGCGCGCGTTTTTCAATGTTTAGCTGCAAAAGCTGGCGTTCAAGGCGGTCTAACTCGACGGGGCGGCTGTCCAGCTCCATTTTTAGGCGGCTGGCCGCCTCGTCAATCAAGTCGATGGCTTTGTCGGGAAAAAACCGCGCCGTAATGTATCTGCCGGCAAGCGCCGCCGCCGCGATAATCGCTTCATCTTTTATGCGCACTCCGTGGTGCAGCTCGTAGCGCTCTTTAAGCCCGCGCAAAATGGCGACGGTATCCTCAACCGAAGGCTCCGCGGCGTACACCTGCTGAAAACGCCGCTCCAGCGCCGCGTCTTTTTCAATGTACTTGCGGTATTCGTCCAGCGTTGTCGCGCCAATGCAGCGCAGCTCGCCGCGGGCAAGCGCCGGTTTTAGCAGGTTCGACGCATCCGTCGCGCCCTCCGCCGCGCCGGCGCCTACCAGCGTGTGCATCTCGTCAATAAAGAGGATAATCGCGCCGGCCTCTTCCTGCACGCGCCGTATCACCGTTTTAAGGCGCTGCTCAAACTCGCCGCGATACACCGCGCCGGCAACCAACGCGCCTATATCCAGCGCGAGCAGGCGCTTGTCCCGCAGTGTCTCCGGCACATCGCCAGAAACAATGCGGCGCGCAAGCCCCTCGGCAATCGCCGTTTTGCCGACCCCAGGCTCGCCGATAAGCACCGGATTGTTTTTTGTCCTGCGGGAAAGCACCTGCATAACCCGCCGTATTTCCTCGTCCCGCCCTATAACAGGGTCAATTTTTTCCGCGCGCGCAAGCGCCGTCATGTCGCGGCAAAACTGTTCCAGCGCATCCTGCCCGCCGCCAGCAGCCGCGCCGTTTTGTTCGTTGCTCATACTGGTAAGGTACGGAATTTGCCGGAAAAAAGTAAAGCGGGGGCGGGCTTCGCAGGGCGGGTGTTGCGGGCTTTTGCGGGGGCGGAATTGACTTTTTTCGCCGGTTTTATTATATTGGTACCATGAGACAAGACGTGCGGCAAGACACGCCGCCAGAACGCCTTTTTACGCGCAAAAAGGCCGCAGAGACCCCACAGAGCCACTGCGGCGCGTCAAAACCCCTTGGCCGTATAGGGATACCCCCCCCCCCCCCCCATAACTAGCCGCAGCGGCGCTGGGGTCGGGCGTCAGGGGCCGGGGTTCGGCCTTTTCTTTGAGAATTCAGAACAAGGTAGTTACTCTGTTTACGCCGAAATACCGGCTAAAATCACCTTTCAGCCTATTTTCTCGCGCCGGCAGCCGGTTTGCGCCCAAAGCGCCGACCCCCGAAACCCGACCCCTGACCCCTCATATATACCCG
>JAITGR010000191.1 GCA_031280455.1 Spirochaetaceae bacterium | reverse complement strand
ACTACGAAGAGCGCGAAAGCGACGTTGTTTCAAACCGAATGTCGTCTGCCGAATTTATCGTGAGCGTAGCATGTGCCTTTACGGTGGTCGCATCGTCAAAATCTTTGGTCATGATGCCGTATTTTACAATAAAAGGGACGTAGGCGCGGTTGTTTTTTATCCGTACATCTCTGTTTTCGGACCAGCATATATTATTTTGTACAACCCCTTCCGGCGGCGGCATACTTGTTTTGCTGTTATATTCAGACGGCCAGCCAGAAATGTAGTGGTCGCTTCCTCCTACGGTAACCAATATAAAAAATGACGCAATGTATGGTTCAAATTCCGATACTAACTTTTCCGCGTCGGGAACAGGATGCGATGGGTTATCTGACAGATAAAGCGTGTATTTCAAAGGTTTGTAAAAACGACAAGTCTTTTTCCCTTCGCCCGGTATCTCGCATAACGGTATATCCGGTTTAAGCATTGATGATGAAACAGTATTATCGGGCAGATCCAAGGTTAAAAATCCCGGGTCATAGAGCGTAACGTCCGTATCTGTTTTATTGATTACCTCCACCGTATATTCAATTAGATACGCCGCTATGTTTCCCTCTCCCCGTTGTTCATCCGACTCTTTGGCAAAGAAATTACAGGAACACAAAACGCACACGGCCGCATAGAGTAGTATGTATTTTTTCATGTATATCTCCTCAAATAACCGCCGTTATTGCCCTATAATGCAACGCTGATTGCTCCATACATGGCGAGCGCCATACATGGCGAAAGCGCGTCGCGTAAAACAAACCACGGAAAAACGCGGAAAGGACACGGAATCGCGGTCTCTTTCCGCGTGGTTTCCGTGCCTTCCGTGGTTTAATCAGTGCTTCCCCTAAAAGGTAGTTTCATGATTATACCTCCGCGGTTTGGATTTGTCAAACAAAAATTTAAACCATTTGCTATCCCCGCAGAGCGGGTTGGCAAAACGCCACGGAGTCGCCGCCATGGACGGCTGCCCAAAGTGCGTAGCACTTTGGGCTTGTAGTTTGCGCGTAGCGCAAACTACAAGCTAAGCACACGGCATGGAGGCGCCGCCATGGATGGCGGCTGGTGTCCAAGTGTGGGGTTTTGCGTATGCAAAACCCCATGTTCAAAAACGGCATGGATGCCGGTTTTGAACCGCGCAATGCGATAGTAGTGGAAATACTTTTTGCCGCAGGCAAAAAGATTGGAACGGATAGCGCGGTGCCAACCGTACACGGTTGGCATGCGCCCAAAAACTCCGAAATATGGAACTGAAATCCGCGCCAGCCGGTGTGTGTTGAACAATGCGGCGGGACGCGGTACAATGCTGTGCTATGGAGGATTTTTGTGAGTACAGTACACGATTTGCTTAACGCAAAAAAGAAACAGTATACCGCGAAAGAAATTGCGGCTCTTGCCGCCGCTTTCCGGCTAAAAATGTTTGACGTTTTACATGCCCGCCAAACGGGGCACTGGGGCGGTTCGTCGTCCGCGGCGGAGCTTATGGCGGCGCTCTATTTTAACAGGCTGAATATTGACACGGCTAACCCTAAATGGGAAGGGCGCGACCGTTTTGTCATGTCAAAGGGGCATGCGTCTATCAATTTGTACACTATTCTGGCCTATCGCGGCTTTTTTGACCGTGAAAAACTTGCTTCTTTTAGAACGCACGGCTCCATTTTGCAGGGGCATCCCAGCATGAAGCTGGTTCCGGGTGTGGATATGTCCAGCGGGGCGCTCGGGCATGGCGTATCGGTCGCGGCGGGTATGGCGCTCGCGTCGGCTATATCGGGGGCGCGTTACAAAACATACGTGCTCACCGGCGAAGGGTGCCTGGACGAGGGTTCAACCTGGGAAGCGATACTTTTTAGCGCGAAATACCGCCCCTGGGGGCTCTCGCTGCTTGTTGACTACAACAAAGTGCAGCTCGACGGCACGGCGAAAGACATTCTGCCGCTGGAGCCGCTGGAGGATAAATTCCGCGCCTTTGGCTGGCATCTTGCGCCCAAAAAATACGATGGGCACAATGTCGAGGCTATTCTGGAGTCGTTTGCCTGGATTGACAGCGACGATGTGTGGCCCAAGGTTGTTGTGTACGACACGGTGAAGGGTAAGGGTGTGGACTTTATGGAAGGCAAAAATGCCTGGCACGGCGCACCGATTGACGATGAAAGTTATGCCAAAGGCCGTCCGCAGCTTGCCGCGGATGCCGAAAAAAAGGAGGCCGCGTTATGAGTGAAGCGATGCGGGATGTGTTTGGAAAAAAACTTGCCGAAATTGGCGCGCACAACAAAAAACTGGTGGTGCTCGATGCCGATGTGTCCAGCAGCACCAAGTCGAGTGTGTTTGGTAAAGCGTTCCCCGAGCGCTTTTTTAACTGCGGCGTGGCCGAAGGTAACATGGCCGGTGTCGCGGCGGGGCTTGCGGCGGCGGGTTTTCATCCGGTTATCAACACGTTTTCTATTTTTCTTACCTTAAAATGCCTGGACCAAATCCGGCACGACTTTTGCTATAACCACCTGCCGGTCGTTGTCGCCGCCGCCTATGGCGGGTTTAGCGATTCGTACGACGGGGCCAGCCACCAGACTATTGAAGACATTGCCATTATGCGCGCGCTGCCGAACATGGAAGTTGTCGTGCCTGCGGACGCGGGTCAGGCGGCGGGGGCGCTGGAGTACGCGCTGTCGCGCGATACGCCGGTGTTCATACGGCTGAACCGCAACGCCTTTCCCGACTTGCCATCGCCGTTTTCTTTTGCCGAAAAAAAACCGCTGGCACTGCGCGACGGCGGCGACCTTACTATTGCCGCCAACGGCATTACCGTTCACGCGGCGCTGGAAGCCGCCACGCGGCTTGCGGCGCACGGCATAGAGGCGGCGGTTTTTTCGATGCCGTTTGTAAAGCCGTGCATACCCGGCGCGCTGGCCGATTCGGTTAAAAAAACCGGCGTTCTGGTAACGGTGGAAGAACACAACATTCTGGGCGGCGCGGGCAGCGCCTTGCTGGAACGCCTCGCGGCGGACGGCGTGGGCTTTAGATGGAAGGCCATAGGCGTAAACGACTGCTTTGGCGACACCGGCGCGTACCCGGAGCTGCTTAAAGCCTTTGGGCTGGATGCCGAAAGCATCGCGGCGGAAATACAGCGTTTTCTCAAACGCTAGGGCAATGCTGATTAAAGCAAATCGCGTAAAACAAACCACGGAAAAACGCGGAAAGGACA
>JAITGR010000164.1 GCA_031280455.1 Spirochaetaceae bacterium | reverse complement strand
TATCAGCACCGGCACCGTCGACCCGATTCGTCCGCCGGGAATCCGGGGCGACTGGGCGTTTACCCTCGACCCGGGCGGCGTCGACCCCGTGCTTAAAATCAGCCTTTTAAGCGAAGCCTACCTCAAAGCCGACCCCTCGTATACCGGAAGGGCGACGGTGCCCGCCGTTATCGACATTGCAAGCGGCACGGTGGTCAACAACGACTACCACCGCCTTACCAACTACTGGGAGACCGTTTGGCGGCCCTTCCACACGGCCGGCGCGCCCGACCTTTACCCCGAAAACCTGCGGGGCGAAATCGACGCGCTCAACGGAGCAATCTTTCACGACATCAACAACGGCGTGTACCGCGCCGGTTTTGCCCGCAGTCAGGAGGCGTACGAGGAGGGCTATAACGCCGTTTTTAACCGGCTCGACGAACTTGAAGGGCGGCTTTCCGGCAGGCGCTTTCTCTTTGGCGACCGGCTTACCGACAGCGACGTGCGCCTCTATGTAACGCTGGCACGCTTTGATGCCGCCTACTACAATGTGTTCCGCTGTAACAAACGGCGGCTCCGCGATTATCCGGCGCTCTGGCGCTATGCCCGCGAACTTTATGCGATACCGGCTTTTGGCGGCAATACCGATTTTGACCACATCAAGCGGCACTACCACCTCTGCTGCGACGGCGGCAATATGTACAAGATTGTCCCGCTGGGGCCGGACGAGGCCGCCTGGCGCTCCAGCACCGGGGCGCGCCCTCCGTCTTGACAACTCGCGACAAAAGAGCGTATACTACAAAAATAGACCTTCTTTAGAAGTAAAGAAAGCCTCCGGCATGAAAGAGCCGGCCAATTCATTTGAAGTGCGGAAACCACGCCGCAAGGCGCGGTAACCAGGGCGCGCGCTGGCACTCAAGGAATTGCTTGATGAAATTTCCGCGTTTGTATTCGCGGACCAACCCAAGGAGCTTCCTTATGCCGAAGACAAAACAACTGGCACTTGCCGGCTTACTGCTGGCCATCCTTATCCTGTTTGAACGCTTTATCGCCATCGAGACCCTGTTGCTGCGCATCAGCCTATCCTACGTCCCCTACATACTCGCCGGCTGGCTCCTCGGCCCCGTGTGGACAGCCGTCATCGGCGCGACCGGCGATCTACTCGGCATGCTCCTCATGCCCAAAGCCAGCTTTTTCCCCGGCTTCACCCTAAACGCCGTACTCACCGGCTTTGTCTACGGCATCAGCCTCCACAACAAAAAACCAGGCAAACAACTTTGCGCGCCACTCATACTAAGCCTGTTGACAGTCCACCTGTGCATACACCTGGGACTAACAACCCTGTGGCTTTCAATACTGTACAAAAAAGCATACTGGGTCATAATAACAAGCCGCGTAATCGCCAACACCATCGAAATACCCATAGAATTCACCACAATGATGCTGCTAACCCGTTTTCTGGAAAAACCAGTAAACCTGTACCTAAAAAACGACACCGGCGCCACCGATGACGACAGCGGCGGCGGCGGAAGCGATGGCGGCGGCACCGGCGATGGCGGCGAGAGCGCCAGCTAGCCACCGGCACCCGCCGCGACCGGTTACGCACGAGAGGCCAGCATGATACGCGCCGAACACGTCGATTATGAATACCCAACAGGCAAACGCGCACTCAGCGACATCAACCTCCACGTTGCCAAAGGCGAGTTTGTCGCAGTCGTCGGCCACAACGGCAGCGGCAAATCGACCCTGGCGACCCTGCTATCGGGACTGGAGAAACCAACCAGAGGCGCCATCACCGTAGACGGCATCAACACACGAGACAAGAAACAGTTTTTGACACTCCGAAAAACCGCCGGCATCGTATTTCAAAACCCCGAAAACCAACTCGTATTTGAAAAAGTAAAAGACGACATCGGCTTCGGCCTAAAAAACATAGGACTCAGCCCCGAAGAAATCGGCAAACGCATCAGCGAAATCAGCGAAAAAATGGGCATAACCCAATTTTCCGGCTCATTTGAACTATCCATGGGACAAAAACAGCGAGTTGCAATAGCCAGCGTCCTCGCCATGGGCCCCCGCTGCCTCATTTTTGACGAACCAACAGCAATGCTCGACCCCAAAGGCAAAAAAGAAATACACAACATCATCATCGAACTCCACAAACAAGGCCTCACCATCGTGTACGTTACAAACGTCATAGACGAAGTACTCGCTGCCGACCGCATCGTCATGCTCGAAAGCGGCCAAATCCGCGGCGAAGTCCGGCGCAAAGACCTATTCGACAACGTTGAACGCCTCAAAGAAGCCGGCCTGGAAATGCCCGCCATCATGGACATGCTCTTTCGCCTCAAACAACACGGCGTTGACATCGTTGTCAAACGCTGGTCAATAGACGCCGTTGTCGAAGCGCTGCTCCCCAAACTCAGCGGAGCCAGCCAGTAAACAATCCGCCCAAGCGGCAAAATTTGGGCGCATGCCCTACCCTGCGGGCAGGGCACCGGGCTATCCGTTCCAATCTTTTTGCTGCGCAAAAAGTATTTCCACTTCTATCCCTTGCGCTGGTCGCAAAAACGCCATCCATGGCGTTTTTGCTTCTGGTGTTTTGCGTACGCAAAACACCACACTTGGTAACCAGGCGGCATCCATGCCGCCCATCCCCCCGCAACGGACGCTTACGAAGCCGCCCCTTGGTCCGGCACATTCACCGCCAGACCGTCAATTTTTTGGTTGAGCGCGAAAGCGTCGCGCAGTGCCGCATCCGCGTGAAAACGCAGCCGGGGCGTCGCACGAATATGCAAAGCCCCGCCAAGAGTCCCCTGGATAAAACCCGCCGCGGAATTCAGCCCCGCAACACCCCTGGCCAGCCCCTCTTCAGTTTTGTAACTGGAAACAAAAACATCCGCAAACTGCAAATCCCTGGAAACCTCCACATGCGTAATCGTAAGAAAACTATCCACACGCGGGTCTTTAACCCCCCCCTCCAGAATAAGCGCGGCAATTTTACCCCGAATCAAATTAGCCACCCGCACCGTCCTAAACTGCCCCATACAGCCCCCCTTTACAACGATTCCCGCCCCAGCGGCTTGTCAATACGAATCGTAAGCCCCAGAAAATCCACCTTGCGGTTATCAATAAGAATTTGAACATTACGCACATTCGGAAACTCCGTCGCCGTCCAGACAATCTGACGCAGCTGCGCGTAGTACCCCTCGGCATCGTACGTGTTGTATAAAAAATCTTCGTTAAAATTAAGATACGCCGTATTCCCCTGCACCCGCGCGTTAATCAACCGGACACCGGACGGAATAAGACTGGTAAGCCCGCTGTTTTTTTCCGCCCCCGCCGGCCCGGCAAGGAGACTGGTAATCGCTTCGTACAGCGGCGCGGCGGATGCCGAAAAACGGCGTTTAACCGGCGAAAGAAACACCATGCCGCTGCTATCGACATTTACAAAATACAAAGTCCGCTCGCGAAATTCATCGCGTTCGCGGAATTCACCGCGCTCGCGAAATTCATCGCGTTCGCGCGGAACCTGCCTGCTGTCCGCTGGGGTTACGCCATCGCCAGGCACAACCGCCTGCACATCGGCAGAATTATCGGTACCAAACGGAAACGCGGGATTAAACGGCAGACCGGCAGGAGGCGGCGCGTTATCCGGTGGCCGCGCCCGCTCCGGCGCCTCCGCGCCGGCCCCGCCAAAGGCGCGCTCCCCCCCCAACGGGGGGGCGGGCGGGCTTTCCTGATCCGTTGTCTGCGCCGGACGGTTAAACAAACGGCGGCCAAAGCCGGTTTTTTCCACGTTTTCCATAATAACGCCGCGATTCGCCAAAAATAAAAAAACAATCAGGATAATAAACAGTATCCAAAAAACCGCCGCCACAGACAGTTTTCTGCCGGATTTATTGTTACGAGCCGGTAATCGTCGCGCCATACCCCCATGCTACCCCAAAACGACATTCATAACTACAGGGTCATAAAAACACCCCGCCCCGCCCGCCGCAGACAGCCCCCGCTGACAACCGGCAACAACGCGGCCTTGACACGCCAGCGAGTTTTTCGGTAGGGTACGAGCGTTGGGGGAGGGTTTGTGGAGCAGTTTGAGTTGGCATTCTGGCCGCATACGGCCTGGCCGCATACGGCCTGGCCGCATACGGCAGAAAATTACGCGCACATTCACTTGCAGTGGTTTGCCGCCGAGGACGAAGGGCGGACAGAAGAGCCGACCGAGCATAAACTGCGGAAGGCGCGCGAGGAAGAAGGCTCCGTTGTCAAAAGCAAGGAGCTTGTTGACGCGCTCGTCCTTTTGCTGCCCGCGCTCGCCTTGTTGTTCCTCGCGCCGGGCATGTTGCGCACCAGCGTCGAGATGCTGCGCTTCTTTTTGTCGCGTGCCACCGAACTCGACCCGGTATCCGACCGCTTTGTGTACGGCCAGGTGCTGCTCTATTTTTGCCGGCTCGCGCTGCCCATCATCAGCGTCGCCCTTGTCGCCGCGCTGGCGGCGAATATCGCGCAGGACATTGCGCAGTTCGGACTGCACTTCACGCTAAAACCGCTTGCGTTCAAGTTCAACAAAATCATTCCGAA